>NZ_JBTTIO010000089.1:0-7403 GCF_058323355.1 Thiogranum sp. | reverse complement strand
ATGAGAATGACGAGGCTATCATTATCGCCACCATACAGCTGGCCCATAGTCTGGGGCTGGATATTGTTGCAGAAGGGGTCGAGGACGCCGAGGTATTGCATCGGCTCGGTGAACTGGGCTGTGATTATGCGCAGGGCCGTTATATTTGTGATGCGCTGCCACTCGGTGAGTTACAGGACTGGTTGCTGAGCAAGAAAGCCTCGGGGCGCGTCGCCTAGACATATCTACAGATTCGACATCCGCCACGTTCAGGCGAAGACCACCCACGTCGTGGCAATGTACTTGACGCCTTTCTGCAGGGTGACGCCACGGTGTTCGTGCGTCCAGAAGGGCGGGAACAGCACCAGTTTGCCCTGTTCGGGTTTGATCCTGATATCCTGGAACAAAAACTCGGTTTCGCCGCCGGGGCCTTCTACGTCGTTGAGGTACCATACCGCCACCAGCTGACGCTGGCTGAACTCGTGGCTGCCGCCATCGATATGCCAGTGATAGTGTTCACCCGGCAGGGTGCGCTGGATGGCGTAACCCATATCCTTGAACGACCCCTTGAAATAGGGGTAACTCTCGCGGAATTCGAGTATCGCCTGGCCCATGGAACGGAACAGCGCCTGGTCGATGTCCTTCCAGTGCGGTTTTCCGCTGACCACCAGGTCGGTGGATTTCTTGATGCTGCGATCTTTTTCTGCCAGCTGGCCAATACGACCTTCGTACTGCTCATCCGTATGGGCTTCAAAGCGTTCGATGGCGGCCTGGCACAACTCGGGCGAGAGCGCGCCGTGTTTTTCAAAAATAAAGGTATTGGGCTGAACCTCCACGATTGTACGCAGCGGGGTTGCCAGTCGGGTTTGCGCCATTGTGTGAAATATCCTAAAGCGTTTTCTGCTCGATGAGCGTTTCCATATCTGTCCAGGCCTTTCTGACGTGGCCTTCGTGGAGTTGCATGAGTTCGTTCGCGACCTGCAGCCAGTGTTGCCGGCCGGTTTCCACCTGGTGCTGCAGTTCGCTGCGATCTCCGCATTCTACCCAATGTTCATAGGCCTGTAACAGGGCCGGGTAGATATGCTTGCGCATACCCGAAAGATTGCCGAAATAAAAATGCAGTGAAGCGGCTTGCTCCTGCGCCAGCAGCGCGGGTAGTGTCGACAGGGCATCGGCAAGATGGTCACGTACTGCGCGGGCCATCAGTTCAACGCGTGAGCGCGGGAAACTCACGAGCATGTCTTCCCAGTTTTCACCAAGCTGTTTTCCGGCCTCGATTTCACCGATTTCGTGCAGGATCAACACCTCGGTTTCCTGCCGGGTCATATTGTCCAGTGCAGCATCAAGATCGTCATCAAAGTCATAACTGGCCAGCGCACGCGCCATGGCGTTGTTCGGGCGGTTCCAGCGCCATTCCTCGTAGCGCTCCCAGAGCATGCGGCGCAGCGATTCCTGACGGATGAACATTTTTCCGTCCAGCGACATGGCCGGTGGCGCGATCAGGTCCCGCGCATATTCCTGCGCGGCGATATAGACGGAGTTGCCGCTGCGGTCGAGTGTGCGTTCCAGGCGCGCCAGCATGAACAGGGGCCGGGTGTTGCTGCCGTAGCCTGCGCTGTATACCAGCTGGTCGACGCGTAACACGTTGTTGATCGCATCGGCATCGAAAGGGTCGAATGCCTGGCCATCGATGATCACCGGCTGGAAATCCTCGCCTTCCAGCGTTTCCCATAAATCCTCGCGTGCGCTCAGCCAGTCACCGACATCATCACTGGAAATATTGGCGCCGTAGGACAGCCGATGTTCCCAGCGGTAATATTCGCGCATTTTCAGCAAGTAGACGCACAGGGTGTAGTCGCTGGCGAAGCGTGCGTCCGCAATGTGGCAGTTGTGCTGAATCGCGGATTGCACGGTTTGCAGACGGGGAGACAGGGCTGTTTGCCGGGTTTGCATGCGCGGGGAAATACCTGAGTAAACTACTATGGTTTTTGATGCTAGCATGATGTAATCTGATCCGCCAGCATGATAGTGGAGTACTTTAAGTGCGTATTCGAAGTCGTTGGAACAACAAGGGAAGAGCGCGAACCATCGAGGAGAATGCCGGGGCGCTGGCGTTTATCGAATGGCGTATTGCCGGGCAAGCGCTGCTCAATCTGGAAAATGAAGGCTTCCAGACCGACACGCAGATGCAGCGTCTGGATGTGTTGCAGGAGTTGAGCGCATTCCTGATCCACGTAACCGACCGGCTGGTGCACGGTGATCTCGACGAACAACAGCGGCAGAAATTCATTGTTGCCCTGGCGCTGAAAATGGCAGATACCTATCACGACAACCGGGTCGATGCAGAAGGCCGTGGCCAGGATTTCCGGCCGGGCTTTATCGAAATCCTGAATCAGCGGATGGCCGACTATGCAGAGTTCAGCTTCGACGGCGGCGAGCCGGGCTATGCGTTCAAGCGCTACCTGGGTGAATGCGTGACCAATACCATGGGGGAAAAGGATCGCAAGTGGATCAGCGACCAGGTCATGGAGATTGAAGTCCCGGAGATGTTGAAAACGCTGAAAAAAGGTCTCAAGGACCTGTTTGAGACCGGTGCCGCCGAAGCAGCCCCGGCGGCGCAGGTCGGCGAGGGCGAATAGACCGGAAGGAGGCCTGTTTGCTGCCGCCCGTGGCCGTTTCTGGTACGCAGTGCCTGTGCGCCTGGGGGGCGTACGGACACAAAAAACACGCTAAATAGCGGGGAAGGTCTGGTTAATTCGTCAGGGCTTCCACAGGATCCTGTTGGGGGGTGAGTGGTATGTACGAGCAGTTCTACGGGTTTTCCGAGCGCCCGTTTTCCCTGTTGCCCGATCCGGATTTCCTGTTTCCTGGCGAGAAGCATCGTGCTGCACTCGATACGCTGGAGCTGGCGATCTTCAACCAGTCCGGTTTCTGCGTTATCAGTGGAGAGATCGGCGCGGGCAAAACCACCCTCATTCGCGAATTACTCAACCGGCTGGATAACGCTATCCAGGTCGGACTGGTTTCCAATACGCATCCCTCGTTTGGCGAACTGATGCTGTGGGTCATGACGGCCTACGGATTGCCGGGTGACGGCGACCGGATCGAATTGCACAAGCGTTTCGTCGACTTCGTTATCCAGCGTTATGCCGCCGGCAAGCGCACCCTGTTGATTATCGATGAGGCACAGAACCTGTCAATGGATGCGCTGGAAGAATTGCGCATGTTATCCAACGTCAATTCCGAGAAGGACCTGGTGTTGCAGATCATCATGGTCGGGCAGAGTGAACTGAGGGAAAAACTGCGCATGCCGGCACTGGCCCAGTTTGCACAACGTGTCAGTGTTGACTATTTTCTCAGTGGTTTGAATGCCGATGAGACCTGCCTCTACATCCAGCACCGGGTCGTGCATGCCGGTGGCGCTGCCGACCTGTTTACAAAAGACGCCTGTCAGCAGATCTTTGCGTTAAGCCAGGGCATTCCCCGTGTGATCAACCGGCTTTGCGACCTCAGCCTGGTCTACGGTTACGCCAAACACAGTGAACACATTGGCGCCGACCTGGTGCAGGCCGTGGCACAGCAACAACAACTGGGTGAAACCATGGAGGCTGCCCGGCAGCGTACCGTGGTCGCATCGGCAGAAGACAGGCCGATTGCCGCCGAAGAGGTTGTCGTGCCGGCAATGGAGGGCGATATAGCCGAATCTGTGCCGGTGGAAGAACCGGAACCCGCCGTTGAAGTTGAAGCAACAACCGGGTCGGAGCCGGTAGCTGCATCGGTGGCCAGACCACACGAAACACCTCCGGAACTGTCTGTAAAGCCAGCGCATGATGGCAGTGCTGCGACACCAGCCAAAGCCCCGGAAAAAAGTGTGTCGTCGGACCTGCATACGCTGGTCGTGAATGCAGAACAGTCCCGCGGCGCGCGAGGTGAGCGCAGTGCTCTGTGGTTGTTTGTTGGTGTGGCGGTGATGGTTGGTGGGGCGGCCTGGTTGAGCCGGGGGGAGTGGATGCCGGTATGGGAAAGTCTCGCCGTATCTACTGAACAGGAAACCTCCGTACCTGAAAGCGTTCCGGATGCGACAGTTCAGTCTGGCGAGGCCGCACGTATCCAGGAAGACGTGAAGCGTAAGGAAGCTGAACGTCTGGCGAAGCAGCGTGCTGCGGAAGAAGCGAGACAGGCGCAGTTGAAGCGTGAGAAGGCGAAGCAAGAGGAGGCCGCGCGTCTGGTGAAGCAGCGTGCTGCGGAAGAAGCAAAGCAGGCGCAGTTGAAGCGTGAAAAGGCAAAGCGTGAAGCGGCTGCACGCCTGGCACAGCAACGTGCTGCGGAAAAAGCGAAGCAGGTGCAGGCGAGACAGGAAAAGGCGAAGCGTGAAGAAGCCGCGCGTCTGGCGAAGCAACGTGCGGAGGAGAAAGCCAGGCAGGTACAGGTGGACGTTCCACGTCCCGCGCCGGCTACGGTTTCCCGGCCCGTTCGCAGCACAGGCGGTGCTTTCCCTGCTGCATGGGCCAATACCCCCGAATGGTCAGAAGAGGAGGATGACGAGCTGTTCACCGAAGCCCCCGTCGTGAAAGCCACGGCGAGCCAGCCGACAGAGACGGCAGCTACTACCGCGCTGGCCGCCGAGAAAGAAATCCCCGACAGCGCAACCGGGCCGGTTGGCTTTGCAACCAATCCCTGCAATGGCCCAACCGCGCGTTTTCTTTCCACCTGTCGCTAGACATTGAGCATCGGGGTAGAATCTCCCGATGGACATTCAGCAGGATCTCATTCGCCATTACCGCTGGCTCAGGCAGTATGGCTATAACGATTCCCACAGTGGCAATGCCTCGGTGCGCGACCGGGACCACTTCTGGATCACCCCGACAGGCGCCTGTGCAGATCTGCTGGAAGCCGCCCGACTGGTTCAATGCCAGGTTAACGGTGACCCGGGTGAAGGTGCGTCACTGGATGCGATGCTGCATGCGCTGGTCTATCGCAAGAACCCGCAGGCTGGCGCGGTGCTGCACAGCCACGGTGCCTACAGCGTTGCGATGACCCTGCACGGGGAAGATTTTATTCCGCCGGATTTTGAAGGGCAGTACTACTTCGAACGTATTCCTGTCATAAGTATTCCCTACGACCGCTACCTCGAGCTGGCCGCCGATGCTGTTTCGGATGTGCTGGCAGAGCACAAAGTGGTCGTGGTGCGCGGGCACGGTGTTTATGCTGCCGCAGAATCCATCAACCTGGCCTATAAATGGACCTGTTCATTCGAATTGTCGGCAAAGACCTGTTTCCTCGCAAAGCAGGCCGGCACGCTCTGATTTTACCGGGAAAATCCCGCTCATACCGTCATACCACCCCGGGCCGTCTCATATCAGAGGCTCCCTGATAGTTGAAATCCTCCCCGGCTTGCAGGATACTGTATATAAATACAGTATAGAAGTTGCCTCATGGAAAATACGCCCTGGCCACGCATGATTGCCCTGGTCGATATGAATGCGTTCTTTGCCTCCATCGAACAGGCTGACCACCCGGAGTGGCAAGGCCTCCCCGTTGGTATAACAAACGGCCGTACCGGTACCTGCATCATCACCTGTTCCTATGAGGCGCGCGCCTATGGCATCAAGACCGGGATGCGATTAAAGGAGGCACGGCAGCGTTGCCCGGACTTTATCCAGGTGCCTGCGCGGCCCGAACGTTATGCGGCCGTGTCCACCCGTATTATGGCTGCACTGGAGGATGTCACGCCGCTTGTTGAGGTGTTCTCCGTTGATGAGGCGTTTCTGGACCTTACCGCCTGCCAGCAGTTGTGGGGGAGTGCGGATCACATCGGGCGCCTGATCAGGAAAACAGTACACAAGGTTTCGGGCCTGCCCTGTTCGGTGGGAGTGAGCGGGGACAAAACCACGGCCAAGTATGCGGCCAAACTCAACAAGCCGGATGGTCTGTCCATCATCCCGCCCTGGGAGGCGCGCGAGCGGCTGGCGCCGGTAGCAGTCACGGAGTTGTGTGGTATCGGTGCCGGCACAGGCCGTTTCCTGGCGGAACGCAATGTACACACTTGCGGTGATATGAAAAACCTGCCAATCGGTGAACTGGCGCGGCGCTTCGGGAACCCCGGGCGTCGTATGTGGTACATGTGCCAGGGGCGTGATCCCGAGAAGCTCGTCACACGGGTACCAGCTCCAAAATCTATCGGACACGGCAAGGTTGTACCACCGAACACCCGGGACAAAGCCGTCATCCATACCTGGTTTCTGCACATGAGTGAGAAAGTCGCAGCGCGCCTTCGCCGTCACAGCATGGAGGCCGGTGAGTTCAGTATCGGCTTGCGTACCGCGCAGGCGTGGACGGGTGCCACGCTGAAAGCAGCCTGTCCCACACAGGATGGCCATCACATCATGACGCTGTGCGAAGAGATGCTTGATAGCTGCTGGCAGGGAGAAGGCATCTTCCAGGTCCAGGTGACAGCACTCCGGCCACAGCTGAAAGGGCGGCAGTTGACGCTGTTCGGGCAGGACACACGGAAAACAGACGCGTTCAACCAGGTCATGGATTGTGTCAATGAACGCTATGGTGAATTTGCACTGGCGCCGGCCCGCCTGCTGAACCGCTCGGACATGCCGAATGTCATTGCGCCGGCCTGGAAACCTTTCGGGCACCGGAAAACGGTCTAGCCATGTGCCTTGGCGTCGATTACAGCTACCAGGATGAGTCATTTCGGGTGTTCTTCAGCAGCCCGAAAGCCACCTTGCCGGTCAGAACCCGGCGTGGTGATGTCAGCCTGTTGCCATGGGGCCGGCGAAAAACCCAGCGGGGTGCATTACCGTTTGGTGGTTGTGCGCGACTGGACAGTATTTATGCCGGGCGCTGGGATAAATGGTTTCCTGTACCGGTAAAACTCTGCGTACAGCGTTTCATGGAGCGGGATATGGAAGGGCGTGAACGCTGGTTCGAGCTGCCAAAAGGGAAGTGGATCCAGGGGCTGGTTGCACGGGAACACTATGAGCGCAGGGTCTATGTCGTTGTCGTGGAGCCGCAACTCCCGGATGCCCTGTATGAGCGCTGGCCAAGGATTTTCAGTGTCTGAGCCATTGGCGCCGTAACGGATAAAGGCATGCCGCTCCCGTTCCCGGGGAGCGGCATCTGATCAATGAGATCAATGTAGATCAATAGATCAATGGTGATCAATGGTGATCTATGGGGTCAGACTCGATTGATCCTTGAATCAATCGAGTCTGACCCCATTGATCTATTGATCTATTGATCTACATTGATCTCATTGATCAGATGCCGCTCCCCGGGAACGGAAGCGGCATGCCTTTATCCGTTACGGCGCCAATGGCTCAGACACTGAAAATCCTTGGCCAGCGCTCATACAGGGCATCCGGGAGTTGCGGCTCCACGACAACGACATAGACCCTGCGCTCATAGTGTTC
>NZ_JBTTIO010000088.1:0-4461 GCF_058323355.1 Thiogranum sp. | reverse complement strand
CTGACCCCATTGAAAATGTGTCGGCGTACTTTGCGTCTTTGCGAGATTATTTTAGGTGCTGGTAGATGTTATTCGGACGGAACAAGAAGAACCCGATCAAACTCGCTGACAAGGGCGCGGTGGAGTGGAAGTACACCACCTGTGGCTATTGTTCGACGGGGTGCGCGATTGAAGTCGGCCTGAACCGGGACGGCAAGGCGGTGTCGGCGCGTGGCGTGGGCGATGCGGATGTGAACCGCGGCAAGTTGTGTATCAAGGGGATCTTTGAGTACGAATTGTTCGAGAGCGGCGGCCGTGGCCGCGTGCCGTTGATGCGCGAGCGGGTTCATGAACCGTTCCGGGAAGCGAGCTGGGACCAGGCACTGGATAAAACCGCGTCGGAGATCCAGCGTATCCAGGATCAGTATGGCCGCGATGCGTTTGCGATTGTGTCCACCGGCCAGATCATGACGGAAGAGTTTTACACGCTGGGCAAGCTGGCGCGCGGGGTGATCGGCACCAACAACTACGACGGCAACACGACGCTGTGCATGGCATCGGCGGTGTCGGGTTACAAGCGTTCGTTCGGTTCCGACGGGCCGCCCGGGTGTTACGAGGACTTCGAGCACACCGATTGCCTGCTGGCGATTGGTTCCAACCTGCCGGAACAGCACCCGATTATTTACTGGCGCATGCGCGAGGCGCGCGAGAAGCGGCATTTCCCGTTAATCGTAATCGATCCGCGCGTGACCATGCTGGCGCAGAGTGCCGACATGCACCTGCCGATCAGTCCCGGCACCGATGTGGTGCTGTTAAACAGCCTGGCGTATGTGATCCTGGATGAAGGTTTGCAGGATGAAGAGTACATCCGCGCCCATACCAGCGATTTCGACGCCTTCAAGGCCACGGTGCAGGACTATGATCCGCTGACGGCTTCGAAGATCTGCGGTATCGACGAAGACACCATTCGTAATGTCGCGCGTGTCTATGCCAGGGCCAATGCCGCCATGACCATCTGGACTATGGGTATCAACCAGTCCACACACGGTTCCGACGGCGTGGTGGCGATCAATAATCTGAACCTGATTACCGGCAACATCGGCAAACCGGGTGGCAGCAGCCTGTCTATCACCGGCCAGTGCAACGCCATGGGGACGCGCGAATGGTCGTCCTGTTCCGGTCTGCCGGGTTACCGCGCGCTGGAAAAGGAACAGGACCGCAAGGAGATTGCTGAATTCTGGGGCATAGACGAAGACTTCTTCCCGAAGCAACGCGGCCTGTTCATGACCGATATCCTGCCCGCGATTGAAACCGGGCAGATCAAGGGTCTGTGGCTGATTGCCACCAATCCCATGACTTCCATGCCCAATACGGCGCGCATCCGCAAGACGCTGGAGAAGCTGGAGTTCCTGGTGGTACAGGACGCCTATGCCGATGTGGAAACCAACGAATACAGTCACGTATTCCTGCCCGCCGCTATCTGGGCCGAGAAGGAAGGGGTGTTCACCAACACCGAGCGCCGCGTGAACCTGATCCGCAACGTGATGCCGCCGTTCGGCGAGTCGAAGCCGGACTTCTGGATTTTCAACGAAATGGCGAAGCGCATCGAACGCGATAAAAAGCCGTCGTTCCCCGAGACCACCGAACAGGCGTTCGAGGAAATGAAGCAGTTGTCGAAAGGCCGGATGCTGGATATTTCCGGCATGAGCTATGACAGGATCGAACAGCAGCGCGGTCTGCAGTGGCCGTGCCGTGATGGCGATGAAAGCGGTTCGCAGCGTTTATATATCGACGGTGTGTTTCAGCACCCGGACGGCAAGGCCAAACTGATCCCGCTGCCGTTCGTCGACAACAACGAACGGCCGGACGATGAATACCCCTTGTGGCTCAACAGTGGCCGCGTGGTGGAACATTTCCACACCCGCACCCGCACCGGCAAGGTCGGCAACCAGAACAAGTTCAGTCCCACGCCCTACATGGAGATGAATCCCGATGCCGCCGCCGAGTCCGGCGTGGAGCACGGCCAGTATGCGCGCCTGGTGTCGCGGCGCGGTGATGCCATCGTGCTGGTGCAGTGCACCCAGCGCGTGCCGCGTAACATGATCTTCGTGCCGTTCCACTACCACGAGTGCGTCAACCGCGTCAGCCTTGGCCTGCTCGACCCGCACTCGCGTCAGCCGGCGTACAAACAGTGCGCGGTGCGCGTGGAACCGGTCGAGGATCAGCAGGCTGCTGCTGCCCTTAACCTGGCCGCACGGGCGTATTGATTGTGATGAAATGCATCTTTCGATCCCCGTCATTCCGGCGAATGTCGGAATCCATACGCCTTGACCGGCCCTGGATGCCGGCATGTGCCGGCATGACGGCGTAACTGGAAAACATATGTTCAAGGTAAGAGACAACGAACCGGACTACGCCTTCATTCCGAACGCCGAAGCGCCGCAGACCAACTGCTACGGCAAACCCATCCAGCTGGTCGATGAAAACGACCCGCTGGCCGGGCAGAGCCTGAACATCAACGGCGACAGCAGCGTGGGCGACAACCCCAACCGCTACACGCAGCACGGCTTTTATTTCAACGCCGACAACTGCATCGCCTGTCACGCCTGCGAAGCGGCCTGCGCGGAAAAGAACGACACCCCGGCGCACCTGGCGTTCCGTTCCGTCGGATACCTGGAAGGCGGCAGCTACCCGGCCGTCGCTCGCCTGAACATCTCCATGGCCTGCAACCATTGTGACAACCCGGTCTGTCTGAAAGGTTGTCCGACGCGCGCCTATACCAAGTTCGCCGAATACGGCGCGGTGTTGCAGGACCCGGACATCTGCTTCGGCTGCGGCTACTGCACCTGGGTGTGTCCCTACAACGCACCGCAACTCGACCCGGTGGCCGGGCATGTGTCCAAGTGCAACATGTGTGTCGATCGGCTGGAAGTTGGCCTGAAACCGGCCTGCGCCTCGGCCTGCCTGGGCGGCGCGCTGGACTTCGGCGTGATCGAAACCACGCCGGAAAATCGCGAACAACTCGCCACCAGTATCCCGGGTTTCCCTGATACCTCCATCACCCAGCCAAACATCCGCTTTCAGCAGACACGCAGCCTGCCGCGCGAAATGCGCCGTACCGACAGCACGCCGATCCGCTATGTGCGCGACGAACAGAACACAAAGCCCGACCCCGGCGTGAAAGGCGGGCAGGGTCAGTACCGCAGCGCGCCACTGCCACGCGGCAACAAGCCCATGCAGTGGAATCTCGCCAAACTGCGTTCCCGCGAAGACCCGCTGGTGATCTTTACCCTGATTACCCAGGCCGTGGTTGGCGCCTTCCTGCTGCTGTTCCTTGGCCCGCAGTTCGGGCTGGACTCGCTGAGCGCTGCCACGAATCCCGTTGCCTACCCGGTGACCCTGTTCGGGCTGATCGCCGCGCAGACCTTTGCGCTGGTGATTTCCACCTTGCACCTCGGGCGCCCGCACCGGTTCTACCGCGCCTTTAACAACCTGCGCCACTCGCCGGTAAGCCGCGAGGTGGCGGCCGTGGCCGTGTTCTATAACCTGCTCGGCGCTTACGCCGTGCTGACCGGTCTGCCACACCTGTTTGGCTGGTTGCCGGAAGGGCTGGTCAACGGCGTGCGCGAGCTGTCCGGCTGGCTGGCGGTGATCGCCGGCCCGGCCTCGATCTATTTCATGCACCGCATCTACCGCATCCCGGCGCGCCCGTTCTGGAACCACTGGCAGGTGCTCAGCAGTTTCTACGCCAGCATGCTCACACTGGGTTCGCTGCTGGTGGCACTGGTGTTCGTCCCGCTACTGGCCGTGCAGGGCAGCGACTTCACCCATCTGCTGCAAACTCTGGCAATACTGGCACTGACCGGGCTTGCCGTGGAAGCCTTCGGTCTTTACCGCCACGCCGATTACCTGCGTCACCACGTGGGCGAAGGGCAGGCCGCGTGGCTGGAACAGACCACCACCTTCGGCAAGACCTACTGGCTGCGCAATGCACTGATGCTCGGCGCCGCGACGCTGATCGTGCTTGCCGTCCTGAGTGGTGTGTCCAGCCCGACCGGCCTGGTCCTGTGGGGGCTGGCGGCGCTGGCCCTGTTCGCCGCCGCCGTGATCGGCCGCGCGCTGTTTTACGTACTGGTCATCCCCACCACCCTGCCGGGCGCCTTCTTCTGGAATAACCCGGCCTTCCAGGAACACGCGCGCGAAGTCGGCCTGGCCAACATGACCCAGGTCGGTGTACAGGTCGCCGAACACTGACAATTTCAATGGGGTCAGACGCGATTGATTACGGTTAATTTCATGTATATAGGAGAAAAATCGAGTCTGACCCCAATGAAAATTTCTCCCCGTTAATCCTTTAATCCTGGTATGAAAATCAATCGAGTCTGACCCCATTGAAAAGCAAGCTTGCGGATATCGAAAACGATCTGGAACGTGCGGTATTCATGGCGCAGTACCGGTCACGCCGGCAGCGGATGATCCGTT
>NZ_JBTTIO010000087.1:0-3404 GCF_058323355.1 Thiogranum sp. | reverse complement strand
TCCATTCCGGCCTTCCCGGGTATCTGGTGGGCCTACCTCTTGCCTGTCCTGCTTTTTGTCTTTCTCATGGCATGGCCCGCCTGGCAACGCAAAAGACACTGACATGAACCGTATCGACCGTTACATTGCATGGCAATTACTCAAGGACTGGATACTGGTCTGGGTCGTCATGTCCGCCATTTTCAGCCTGCTCGCCATTGTCGAGGAACTGGAACGCATCCAGCATAACTACCAGGCAGCCGACGTGGTGCAGTACATTCTGTACACCCTGCCGCAACGCTCCATGGACCTGGTTCCGGTCATCGTACTGCTCGGCACCATTCTGGCGCTGGCCAGACTGAACAAGAACAGCGAGATTATTGCCATGCGTGCGGCCGGCATGCCCTTGACCTACTTTTTTCGTGCCGTCGCTATCCCTGCATTGCTACTGGTATTACTGCTGTACGGTGTTTCCGAATACGTATCTGCCCCCCTTTTCCAGAAAGCGGAAACACAAAAGAGTCTGGCGCGCACCGGGCGTACCAACATGCTTCAGGGCAAGGGACTATGGTCTGTCGACGACCTGCGTTTTTTCAACGTCCGCACACTCCGCCACGGTAAAATCCCGTCTGACATTTATCTCTTCCAGTTTGCAGCGGACGGTCGCTTGCTGAACTTCATCTATGCGTTATCGGCCAAACCTGCCAGGGACCGCAAGTGGAAGCTGCTCAATGTCACGCAAAAGACACTGGACAACGACAAGTTGAAAACCACCTTTCGCAAACAACTGGCGATGGGGCCTTTCTGGTCACCCGAGGAGCTGCCCGTGCTCCCCCTCCCCATCACCGGCATGACCCTGACGGGGCTTTATGGCTATGTCCAGTACCTGCACACAACCGGGCAGAACTGGCAACGCGCCGAACAGTTGTTCTGGCAGAAAGTCGCACTACCGCTGACGGCCGGCGTCATGGTGCTGCTGGCCACACCGATTGGTGCCAGCCTGCAATCCCAGCGCAGCACAGCGTTCGGACGCAACCTGGCCATTGGCTCAGGGGTTGGGATCGGCTTTTTCCTGCTGACCCAGATGATTAACACCGGCAGTGCGTTCATCGGGCTGCCACCTGCTGTGACGGCTTTTTTACCGGCCACGCTGGTGCTGGCCGCAACCGGCTGGCTTTTCTCGCGCATGCGCTAGATTTGTTCAGGCGCGCTGTAAGAGGCATAATTCGCAGCCTCATGCGAACCAATTCCATTCCTGTCTGCTGATCCACTGCCATGCGTCTGATGCTTACCTTTTTCAGGGCCTACCCCTGGCAGTCCGTCATTATGCTGCTGGCGCTGCTGTTCGCCGGTGTTGCGGAGGGCATAGGATTATCCGCGTTGCTGCCTCTTATCAGCATTGCTATCAAAAATGATGTCGGTGAAGGTGTCGATACGACAAGACAACCCCCCAGTGAATACGAGCAGATGGTTATCGATGTCATGCAGCAGTTCGGTATTTCACCCAGCATCGGGGTGCTGTTGACGGTGATCGTACTGGGAGTCACGCTCAAGAGCCTGTTGCTGCTGGTTGCAAAAAAACAGGTTGGCTACACCGCCGCCCAGGTAGCAACCGACCTTCGCCTGGAAATGCTGCGCGCAATGCTGCGCAGTAAGTGGGAATATTTCACCAATCAGCCAATCGGCCGCCTGACCAACCGGCTGGCAACCGAAGCACAACGCTCATCCGACTCCTTTGTCAATGGCGCGACCGTGATTACCTACCTCGTACAGGCCATCATTTATGGCGGTGTTGCTCTTGCGGTTTCCTGGAAAGCCACGTTGACGACACTGGCAGTCGGCAGTGTCATTATCGGTATTTCGCATTTTCTGGTACGCATGACCCGCCGCGCAGGAAAAAAACAGACCCGGCTGCTGACTTCCCTGCTGACCCAACTAACCGATACGCTACAGTCCGTCAAACCGCTCAAGGCCATGTCCAAGGACCACCTGGCCGACAAGGTGCTGGCCATGGAAACCACGCGCCTCAACAAGGCGTTCAGGAAACAGGTGTTCAGCAGTGCGGCACTGAATGCAGCGCAGGAGGAAATGTTTGCCATTGTTGTCGCTGGCGGTATGTTTATTGCGCTGGTTAAACTCGGCATGCCCGTCGCCACGGTCACAGTGCTGGCCGTCGTACTCGGCAAGATGCTCAGCCAACTGGGCAAGGTGCAGAAGCAATACCAGAAAATGGTGGTTGGCGAGAGCGCCTTCTGGTCACTCAAGGATGCCATCGAAGAAGCCCGCCAGGCCGAGGAATACCTCGGTGAAGGCGCAACACCACATCTGCAAACCGGTATCCGGCTCGAACGGGTAACATTTGGCTATACCCCGGAAAGGCATGTGCTGCACGATGTCAGTATCGATATCCCCCAGGGCCGGCTGACAACCCTCACCGGCCCGTCCGGTTCGGGCAAGACAACCGTCATTGACCTGGTCATCGGCCTGCTGAAACCCCAGGGCGGTGCCGTCCTGATCGACGGTATTCCCCTCAGTAAACTCGATATGCGCGCCTGGCGACGCATGATTGGCTATGTCCCGCAGGAAACCCTGCTGCTGCACGCCTCGATTGTCCATAACGTCACGCTTGGCGATCCGCAACTCAGCGAGGAAGACGCTACACGGGCGTTAAAGGACGCCGGTGCCTGGGACTTTATCGCACAGCTGCCGGATGGCATTCACAGCACGGCGGGAGAACGCGGCACCAAACTCTCCGGCGGGCAGCGCCAGCGCATCATGATTGCGCGCGCACTGGTGCACAAACCCGGATTGCTGATCCTCGATGAAGCCACCAGTGCACTCGACCCGGAGAACGAGGCCGCCATCGGCAGAACCATGGAAGCCTTGCGTGGCAAGTTGACTATCCTTGCCATTTCCCATCAGACGGCGCTGGTCGAGGCTGCCGATTGCGTCTATCGCATGGAAAACGGTCAGGCAGTAAAAGTCCGGGGGCCGAACGCCGGTTAATTCAGAACAACGCCCTGACCCGTGCCACGGCACGCACCATATCGTCTGACTGTGCCGTTGGTACGGCGGCCGGTTCACCCAGCCAGGCAACACGCCCCTGCTCAAGCAGGCGCCGGTGAACAAGGCGAATATCACGACTCAGGCGCGGATGGCCCCAGCGCATCATCATGCTGTAATTCCAGGCACTGAGACGAAAATCCACGGGGATATCGCGGTCCTCGCGCATCGGATGACCGTATCCCCCCAGTGGCGCCATCCACACCGGCTTGCCGGTCGCGCAGGCTTCACCAAGCATGGAGATACTGTCGGCCGTCACCACCAGCTCGTCACACAGGGCCAGCATGCCGAAGTACGGGTTTTCCGTATCGTCCGGGCGCCAGCGATACAACACCTTCGGCACGCTAATGTCCCGTTCAAAG
>NZ_JBTTIO010000086.1:0-22966 GCF_058323355.1 Thiogranum sp. | reverse complement strand
AGTCTTCACCAGGGCGGCGTCGGCTTCCAGTGCCTTCTTGATGGCCGGCTTGGCGTCGATCTCCTCCCGGAACGCCAGATAGCCCGGCCGATCGGACTGAAAGATGGAATCCGGGGCCACGCCGAACTTTCCGAACTCGCCGGCGAGCGCATCGACCTCCGACTCGGGGATTCCTCCGATCAGATGGGCCTGGACATCTTCGGGTTCCGGGTCGGGAGTGTTGTCCACGTACCGGCGGATGTTCAGGTTGTAGTCGTGTTTCTCGACGATCTCGGACTTGTCCACCAGATGGGAGTACTTGGGGATCTCGCGTTTGTTGGTGAAGACGAAGTCGATCTTCTCGATGTCCTCGGGGCGGAGCTTGTTCTGGTTTTTGCCTTCGGCGAACTCGCGGTCGGCGTTGATGAAGAGGATCTTGTCCTTCAGTTCGTCGGGCTTGTTCTTGTTGCAGACGAGGACACACGCGGGGATGCCGGTGCCGTAGAACAGGCCGGGCGGCAGGCTGATAATCGCCTCCAGACAATCGTCGTTGATAAACAACTCGCGGACGAGTTTCTCCTTGCCGCCTCGGAATAGGACGCCGTGGGGCATGATCGTGGCCATGTGACCGTCGGCCTTGAGGCTGGCCAGCATGTGCTGCACGAACATGAGGTCGGCCTTCTTGCCGGTCTCGGGGCACCACTCGCGGAAGCGGCTGGTGAACTTCATGTTGGCGCGGCTGTAGTTCTGCGAGAAGGGCGGATTGGCGAGGACGCGGTCAAACCTTCGCACCTGTCCGTTCTCCAGAATCAGCGGATCCTCCAACGTGTCGCCGTTCTCGATGTTGAAGCGGGTGATGTTGTGGAGGATCATGTTCATGATGCAGATCGACCAGACGGTGCCGTTGGAGTCCTGGCCATAGAGGGCGAGGTCGTTGGGGTTCTGGCCTTGCTCTTCGACGTACTGATGCGATTGGATGAGGAAGCCGCCGGAGCCTGCGGTGGGGTCGTAGATCGTGTTGCCCGCTTCGGGCTTGGTGAGTTGGACGAGGAGACGCACGACCTCGGCGGGTGTGTAGAACTCGCCGCCTTTCTTCCCGGCGCTGTCGGCGAAGAACTTGATGAGGTACTCGTACGCGGCGCCGAGCAGGTCGGGGAACTCGAAGTTGTCGTTGACGAGCACGAACTGCGGCTGGTTGAAGTGGTCGAGCAGGTCTTTCCACTTCTGATCCGGGATTTTGGTTTTGCCCTTGATTGCGTTGAAGTCGATGTTGTTCTTCAGGACGCCGGCGAGCGCATCGTTCTCGTCTTCGATGGCGGCGATCGCCTTGTTGAGCATGTTGCCGATGTCGTGTTTCAGATCCTTCAGCGCCGGGACCAACTGACCGTCTTCATCGGTCCATGACTGGTTCCAGCGGGCGCGGACGGGGACGAAGAATGTCTCGCCGTAGGAGGTCTTGTCCTCCAGCAGCTCGTCGATCAGGTCTGGCTGGTGGGCGTACTGCTTGCGGACCAGTTGGCGTTTCAGGTCGAACTCGTCGGAGAGCCGCTTCAGGAACAGCATTCCGAAGATGAACTCCTTGAACTCGGAGGCATCCATCTTGCCGCGGAGGATGTCCGCCGACTTGAAGAGGAAGGACTCGAGTTGGGCAAGCGTGATCTTTTCGCGGGTCATCGGGTCGTGCTCCATCGCCTGGTTGCCCCGTCCACTGCTCCAGCTCTCTGCGCGGTGGTCAGTCGGGACGTCATTTCTTCGGGCTCCGGTTCTGTTTGATGTACGCGTCGAGATCCTTCCGGCGAAAACGACGGTCGCCGCGTTTGCCGATCCGCACGTACGCCAGTTCGCCCTTGCGGGTCCACCGGCGCAGGGTGATCTTGGCTACCCCCAGATAGGCGACGGCCTCATCGAGCGTCATTAGCCCCTGGTCAGCCATCACGCATGAGTGTATCTTACTTGGTCAGAAACACAAACGGGATCGCGTGGGCCTTCTGCGTTGGAGGTGACGGCGATTGCTTGTTCGGCGAATCCGAAGCGCTGCGGCGGTGGGGCGCAAGTACGAGCGCCTTCGCCCGCGATGAAAGGAGACCGTGAATGACGAACGGAATCTGCGTTTGCGGAGCAACGAGTGTGACGGTGCCGGACATGTTACGCGGGCGCCGGAGATGAACCTGCAATGGCGCGAATCGGATTCGAAACGTCATCACAGTTGTCGAGCCCGCGCCGGGGGATTCGGTGCCTCGTCGAAAACGCCGAACCGGTACGGCTCTTTTCTCTCCGCCCGGCCTTCGATACCGATGCCGAGGTGCACACCAAATAATCGTGAACAAGATCCCGGCGATTGACGAACGAATCGGGCAGCCATGGGCGGAATTCGACATACAGCGTTCGACACGATCGAAGACCTGCGACGCAATCTCCGAGACAGGTACAAGGACTGCCACGCTGTCCTGAAGGAGCTCATTCAGAACGCGGATGATGCCGGCGCGACGGAGCTCCACATCGTTTGGCTTCAGTCGATACCGAACGCGCAGCATCCACTCCTCCTCGGCCCGGTCCTCGTCGTCCTCAACAACGCCCGCTTCACCTTTCTCGATTCCTATTCGATTCATTTGGCCGGTACGGGAAGCAAAGGACACGAGGACGGGAAAATAGGCAAGTTCGGCCTCGGTTTGAAGAGCGTCTTCCATCTTTGTGAGGCGTTCTTCTACTTCTCAGACCCGAGTGGCGACGCTGAGCCGGTAGATGAAGAACTCAAGGAATTCGGTCGCACTGGGATTCTGAACCCGTGGCACGGAGAACGTTATGCGGAGTGGGATTCATTCGTCGAGCATGATCAGGAACTGCTTCGCGGTTTGGCCACGCGACATTTCCGTGACAGCGCGTCGGCGTGGTTTGGTTTGTGTCTCCCCTTGCGGAAACGAACACACTGCCAGATCTGCGCAGAGGACAATCCTGCACAATGGGCAATAGAGCCCAAGTACTACGGTGATTCGCCAGAGCCCCCAGAGGACATCTTTGCGGAGCGCCGCTTGGCAGGGATTCAGCCTATCTTGCCGCTGATGTCGACACTTGAGGCGGTCCGCTTCTGGTCGTCTGACTCGAATAGTGCCGTTCCAAGAACGGTGTTGCGTGAGACACGAGAGCACATCGATTGGCGTGGCATGGCGCAGGGACGAGCGAGGCTCGCTGGGTCGGTCACGCTGATCACAGACGGCTCGACTAATAAACAGCCCTATGCCGGCGTCCACGAACTGTTGTCACATGACGCCCTGTCACAGTTGGAACGCGAAGAGGAATGGCCTCATACGGATTCGCAGACGTCATCCGGACGTCGGCGCATGCCAGCCGTCGCGCGACAGCACGCCGGCGTCGTTGTGATCGAGCAGAGCGGAACAGGATTTCTGCGCGTCGATCGCGCTGTCTTTCTTCCTCTGGGCGACCCGCCGCACCCGGAATGCAAGGGCGACAGCGGGCACGCCTTCGAGCTCATCCTGCATGGATACTTCTTTGTTGATGCGGGGCGTCTTGGTGTCGATTTTGCACCGGAAGGCGAGCGCCCGACCGTACGCCAGAAGTGGAATCAGACGCTGTATGAGCAGGGAACCCTTCCGTTGCTCATCCCAGCGCTGTCACAGTACGCCAACGCGATCTCCAGTGACGTACAGCGATTGGACAAGCTACACGACCTGACCGATTTCATCGCCCGAAGCCGTCTGTGGGACGAACATAAAGGCCAAATATGCCGCGACGCTTCTTGGCTGTATCGACTCGACGACAGAGGCGGGCGATGGTGTGTCCTGCCACAAAAGACATCGATCGTCTACCTGCCGGGTGACAGAGAAACAGACCCGCGTCTGCCATTCGAGGTATTCCCTGCGCTCGGCAGTCAGCCGGACAACCGAGCGTTCTCGTTCTGCAGGTTGCCACGACTCGTTCAGCGTACTGAAGAGTCGTGGCCTGACGATCTCGTATCTCAACTACTCCAGAGTGTTCCTGCCTGTGACGTGGTCGGTGATAGCACGAAGCTCAAATACCTGCTCACGACAGCTACTGAGTTTCGTGACCGCCGTGCGCCGCATTTCGTCGAGTCACTGCTCCAGCTGATGCGTTCTATTTTGCGAGACACGCGGCTCCGTGAGCTGCGGGCGCAGGACGACACGATGTCAGCACTCCTTCAGATCCTCCCTGCGAGTGTCGTGTTGCCGATCCCATTCAAGTCGGACCTCGTTCGTGAATCTGAGCGTCTCTTTGAGGCGCTGGTCGCGGCAAACACTGAGATACTGCCCGTTCCCAATGTACTGGTAGAAACCAGCGCTACGAAAGGGCCAGAGATTGGCACAGCAGATGCTCGTTCGCTTCTGGCCGCACTCGCGGCTCACCGACCATCTGGCGCGCAAGAGGACGCGTTCCACACGCTTGTCGGGCAGACGGCAATCACCATCCTCCGTTCTTGGAAGCTGGGCGCGGCCCATTTCATGGCGGAGTTTGGCGATCTTCCAATCTTCTACGCCCGCAATTATTCAGACGATTGCCGCGCCGCACTGTCAGCCACTCAACTGAACGGGAGCCGTGTGGATGGCTTGCTGTTCTGCAAGAGTGCCAGTTTTTGCAAACGGCTTCAATTCTGCCTTCCGGTCGGAACCGTGGTGTTCATTGGCCAACCTGAAGTTGCCACTTTCCTGTCGGACGTACTCGGAGCGATTCCGGCTTGTGATGCTTCGGCGTGCGCCGCGATGCTTGCAGGCGGCCCCCCGCTGGTCCCGGCCACCGAGCCCAGAGCAGAGCTAATTCGGGGCCTTCTCCCTGTCTCGTCCGAAGGGGCATCACCTGTCCTGCGAAAGGCTCTGCGATACCTTCTCCATGGCAAGAGCGATTGCATCGATGACACATCCACGCTGTTAATAGACAACGCTGATGGATGGTCTGCTCTGGCGTCCACGATTCTGGCCGCCAAGGGCGACGAGTGGCGTCTGGTACCCGATTCGTTGACCATTGATCTGGCGCGCTCGCACAGGGAGTTTCTAGGCATCGGTCAATGCAACAGTACGACGGTGCCCGAATTGATGCGGCATGCTGGCGATGCAGTGGTTGACTGTTCGTCTGTGTTGCGCAACTCAGCATGGGTCAAGCAGATTGTTCGAGAGTGGCCGGAATCCAGTCTTGACTCTCTGCGCGCGCTGCCGCTCTTTTTGCGTACTGATGGCGATGCGACTTCAATCACAGACGAGACCTTCATTCAGGGCGACCTTTCGCTTCCGCCGTCTACGGTGTTTCCCAACCTGATACTCGTTCAGGATCCGTCTGGAGCAATTCGGGCAAGATCACTGGCTCCGACCTTGTCCGCGAATGATGTGCTTCGGACGGCGCTAGCATTAGATGACTGTCATCTTCATTGGCGGTTCATCCTTGAGAGCATCCCGTCTGAAGTACCCGAGAATCTCCGAAGAGAGCTGCGATCCCGCCGCTGGCTCCCGGGTCCCAACGGCTCGGCTTTCGCACCGAGCGAAATCATCTGCCGGGGTCACATTGCCGAGTCTATTCGAGAACTGCGAGAGGCGGATCGGCGCGTCCTGCCGAAGGACGATCTGCCCACATCGATTACCAATCACGTCCGTTGGTCGGACATCGAGCCAATGTGTCCTCGTGGCGAGGAACTGTATCGGCGACTCGGGGAAGCTCTCAGGGGTGTGCCGCGGTTCGCTGTCGGCATACACACCGTCAACGAGGCGAACCTGGGCGACTTCATCGATCTGTTTGCCGAGTCGCTAAGCGTTATGCCGGCCGCCAGTTTGTTCAGCCAGCTTCGTGACAGTGGCACCGGTGGCGTGCAATGGATTGCTCGGCACTTGCTCCCGGCTGTTCAGGCCCCGCTGCCTCACAATCGTGTCCGCGATGTGTTATTGCACGTTGCTTCACGACATAGGTGTTCGAGCACCGCCTTGCGACGTCGATGCCTCGAACTGTTCAACAGCTTTCTGCGAGAGGTATCGCACGGTTCTGATTCGCGCCGGATACTCCCCGAGCTTCAGCTCTTGAACCGGGAGGGTGGCTGGTGTGCAGCATCACAGCTAGCGGTTTCAGGGTATAACATTGCCAACTCACACCTGCTGCATCGATCACACGTCGATGCACTGCAGCACGTCTTGGCTGACGAGGGAGATCAGTCGACGGAGTCGGACCGGCCAAGAGACCGGGCGATCGGTGGACGCACATTCGATCAGGACGAACTAGCTGCAAGCGCAGGAGTTCTTGGCAAGTATCTTGAATCATGGCGAGCTGAGGATGTACCCGATGATGCGATCGCTGCCGTAGTTGCGATGCTGGGCAACAACGACGGTTACCCGGATCTCTACGAAACGCTCCGTGACAGCCGACCGCTCACCGCTTTACGCAACTTATTCTCTTGGCAAAAGGCGGTAACTGGATCGTGGGGACTCCGTGAGCTCATGGACCGGCAGCATTTTTTGATCGTCCCTGCCGACGCAAAAACGGTCGAAGCAACAAACCTGTTGGGCCAGAGATTCAGTCCTGCGGTCAGCAGCCAGTTGGTATCTCTCTTCGATGGATTTGACGGAAGCGAGTACTACCCGCTGCCGCAAGACCGCCGGTGCTATGTCATTCGCCTCAGACAGATCGACCCGGAAGTTCTTCCGACAGACCAGAAGCTCGAGGTCCTCGGCTGTACGGTCCAGGCTATCCGTTCGCTGATACATCGCCAGAGCAATGACGAGTTCGTGACAATCTGGAGCCAGATCACTCACGTCGGGCAGCTAGATATTGAGATTGCCCAGGACCTCATCCTTGAGTCCAGTGCAATGCTATTGGAGACACAGCTATCCGTTCGTCACGCCATTACCTTGCGAGAAGTATTCAACGCTTGGCATCGGGTACGACAACAACTACAGACAGCTGCGACAGCCGACGAACAACAACTCGCTAATGCGGAACGTACGAGGGTATTGGGGGAGCTGCGGTCTCTTCTCGTGAACGATCCCGACACGCAGCGAGTGCTTCTCACCGAGATATGCAAGCGCCTCGGCGCGGCGAGCTATAACCAAGCGTCGATTCCCTTCGAGTTGTTCCAAAACGGCGACGACGCGGTAGTCGAGCTCGAGAGTCTTTGCGAGGACGATGACGTGCTCCAGCGTGCGCGTCCCACCGAGCTTCGGTACCGTTTCACCGCGGAGACAGACTCAATCGACGGCCAGCCGGTCTTGCGATTCATTCACTGGGGTCGTGGAATCAATCAGTTTCGAGTTGGCTCAGCAGATGGACGCGATCGCGGCTTCGATCGAGATATGGAGCGGATGCTCGTCCTGCAAGGATCCGGGAAGGACGATGAAGACGGGGATGATGAGCGAACAGGCAAGTTCGGCCTGGGTTTCAAAAGCGTGTTCTTCGTATCGGATTCTCCGCGAGTGCTCAGTGGATCTCGGAGTCGCTTCCGCGTTCTTGGTGGTGTCTATCCAAGCCGTCTCTCGGAGTCGGATGAGGAGCGATTGGAGGCAATCCTAAACGATCTGGGGGATGCGAGGCACAGAGGTACTGTGATCGAGCTGCCACTTCGAGACGCCATGGACGCGGCTTCGGTTCTGGAAAGATTCCGAACGCTGGCCGGTTACTCAGTTATATTTGCGAGGCGGTTGCGTCAGTGCACTGTTGGCCAGGCTGGCAAGCCGGACTTCGCCTGTCATTGGAGCCCCACGGAAGTTGCACCGCGTGTCGAGATCGGCACGGTCAAGTCGAGTGAGGGCGGAACCACTCCCGTGATGGTCTTCCGGCTCGGCCCCGACAGGTACGGAGCCATTCTCCTAGCGACCGACGATCACGGTATAAGTCCTGATCACCTCAACGGACTCCCGGAAGTCTGGGTCACGACCCCTACCGAACACCACGGAGCTGGAGGCGTGCTTGTGAATGGCAATTTCGATGTCAATCCGGGCAGGACGCAGCTCCGCAAAACCGAAAAGAACGAACAGCTTGCTCTCGAGATGGGACGCGAGTTCGGCGAACAGTTGTGTAAGCTCTACCAAGCATCTAAGCACGATTGGACGACAATGCGCTCTACGCTGGGATGCAAGGTTGCGACCCGTGACGAGTTTTGGACATCCCTGTGGCGAACCTGTGCACCTCATTCAAGTAGCGATTTCAAACATGGGGTCATACAACGAATTCTCTTTGGCTCAGAGTACTGCGGAATCCTTCGACTGATTCGTGGCGCCGATGCGATGCCAACAGACTTGCACGGACGATACGGATGCTTGACATCCATTCAGAAGATAGCTTGGTGTACGTGCGGCATCCTGGAGCAAGCCGACGTATGGGAGGCTGCCGCGAACGGCCAGTGGATCAGCGACAACATCCAACTAGGTGAGGTGATCGCGTCCTCCATAAGTTCCGTTCTCGATCGCGTATCCAGCATCACAGTGCCGTCGCTGACGCTTGCCGATGTTTTGGACAAGACAATTACTGACAGTCCTTCTGTTTCGCCCCAGGTTGCAAATGACCTCGGTACGTTTATCACACCGGGACGGCTGCGAGAGATGGAATCGAATCGGAACTGGGCTAAAGAGGAGAAGCAGATACGCGAGTCACTCTCGGAGCTGAAGTTCCGTTCCGAATCGGGCGTCTGGAGTCCGGCCGCCCATCTGTTGCTCAGCGACGCGCCACCATCTCGTGTTGAGGAGCGTCGTCGTGCCGCCTTCGCGCCTCTCGGGCACCTCTTATCTCGTGAGTACGAGGGCAACGGCGTGCAGTTCTTCCTCGCGTGTCGCAAAGAGATGCAGGCTTCTGCCGAACAGATGGCGCATTGGCTCCTGGAGGTAAGCGAGGCTTCACAGAGAAAGGCGGGCTTGGAATACCTCGAGCAGGGTGAACTAAGTCACCAAATGCAGCAGGTCTTGAGTGAGCGGTCTGGGAAAGTCGACCAAAGTTGGCTGGGAGATTCTGAAGAACGAAATGCAGCGATGCCGGACGATCCCGATCGTCAAGCTGTCGTCATGGGCAAACTAGGCCGGGGTGAGGAATTCATCGAGGAAAGCACTCGCCATCTTGCGCCGGCCCCCGAAGTCCCACACTCGCCCCGACCGCCTGGTGACGTTCTCTCTGATATAGTGAAGTGGTGGCGACTCGAACGCCAGAAGATTCTGGAATGTCACGATCACAGGGTATTTCCAGGTGGCCGACTGCCTGCTATCTCGTTCTCGGCAACAGCAGAGCAGCTCGCAAGCGACATGGAGACTCGGCGTGAGTGGATGATCCTGTTCATGCGCGGTGCTATGCATCGCTTTGGGCGAGTGACGGACTACCAGAACCGCGACTTTCTCCACCTCTGCATCGAACGCGAATGGCTTGACATTCTGTCCGGGCCGACTGACTCGCCTTCCCGTTGGTTCGACGTCATGGACGATTATCTGGACAGCCTACAGGGGGATGCCAAGTACTTTAAGTGGATGAATCAGTTTCTTGCGTTCTATCAGCTTGCTCGATGGCTTCCCGAATATGTGCGGGCGTTCGAAGCAGTAACTCGGCCCGGTGTCAATCTCGAAAACCTCAAGAGTATTCGTGACATCGCAAATCTCCGGACGAGTCATGTGTTCGCCGGCTCCACAGGGTTCGATGCGCCGCCATGCAGTCGTACCCTGGGTATGGGATCACATTTTGTCCTGCGGGAGGTGCTTCGTGCCCGACTTCGTGACAATCCGGGTAATTACTCGCCCGCACCGCAGCTTGAAATGATGGCATACGTTCCGTCCCTTGCGATCCGCAGGCTTCTCGCTGGTATCACGGGCAAGTTGGATTTGCTTGTCGACAAGACGCCACGGGCAGGCCAGTCGAAGCGCATCGCGACACTTCTCTCCGAATACGTCGGGCCTAACGCATCATTCGATGGCTGCTTTGACATTCCGCTGCTATCGCTGACGTGGCCACAGTTCCAGTCTACTCGCGATGACCTCCTGGGCGGCGACGGCCCTTGGGGAGATCACAATATGAATGATTTTCTTGAGGAGCCGCCTCCCGAGGAAGGGGAAGACTGATGACCTCCGACTTAGATCGAGGGATGAAAGTACGTGTGCCTGGCTACGGCATGGGTGAGGTGCAAGCCGATCTAGGAACGACGGTCATCGTGCGCTTTGGCACGAGCATCCACGAATGCCAGAAAACCGATGTGACCGTCCTCCAGAGCCTCGTGGAGGCGATCAGATCAGGGCAGGCCCACTCGTCGCTAGATGTAGTGGTCCGAATGCAAGCAGAAGCCATCGCCTCAATCAATGGTGCTTGGGGAATGTTTGCGCGAAGTCGCATTGCGCTACTTCCGCATCAGCTCTGGGTCTGCCGCAAGGTCCTAGAGACTTGGCCCGCTCGCTGGCTCGTTGCGGATGATGTCGGCTTGGGCAAGACGATCGAGGCCGGGTTGATCCTATCAGCTCTTATCTCACGGAGGCTGATTCGCAGGCTCTTGATCCTCTGCCCGGCATCGTTGGTTGAGCAATGGCAATACCGCCTGCGCATAATGTTCGATATTCGCACAAGTATCTACGCCGCTACAGCGGATACTGACCGGAGTGACTTTTGGAATACGAATCCCCAAGTCGTGGCCTCTTTCCACACGCTGAGACTGGACAGCAATAGTCGCCATCAGCGTATTCTAGTCGCGGATCCATGGGACCTAGTAATCGTTGACGAGGCACATCATCTCAATGCCGACGGGCAAGCGGGTCCGACCTTGGGCTTTCGGCTAGTGCAGAAGCTTGTTGGTGCTGGACGTGTCCGGTCCATGGTGTTTTTCACCGGTACGCCGCATCGCGGGAAGCCATATGGTTTCTTCTCGCTCCTGGGGCTCTTACGGCCGGACACTTTCGGACCAAAGCGGCCCCACGCGGAACAGCTACGACAGTTACCAGGAATCATGATCCGCAACAACAAGCAAAACGTGACGGACCTGCACGGCTCCAGACTATTCCAAGAACCTGTCGTACAGAGCCGCACGTACAGCTACTCCGACAGCGAAGAGCGGTTCTACAACATGTTGACGGAGTTCATCGTCACCGGAAAGACGTACGCATCCAGCCTCGGTGGACGTGACGGTCGTGCGGTGATGCTTGTCTTGATCGCGATGCAGAAACTCGCGTGCAGCTCTGTGGCGGCGATTCTCCGTGCTCTGAGGGGTCGGCTAAACCGAATAGGGGCGGCATCGAAGTCACTTCGTGAACACCGCCAGGGTAACCAGCTTGTGTTGCAGCGACAGGAGGCCGAGTCTAACGCCGAGTTTGACGAGATGAACGAGCTCGATGAGAAACTTGCTGAACTCGAGCTTCGGCTGATGGACAACGAGCAGGAGTGGCTTGGACGTCTAATCACGGCCGGTGAACAGGTGACAGTCGAGACAAAGATCCAGGCCGTTCTCGCAGCAGTGCGATCGCTAGGATCAACGACATCAGTGCTCTTCTTCACCGAATACAAAGCGACCCAATCGTTGTTGATGTCGTCATTGATAGCCGAGTTCGGCATTGACGCAGTGTCGTTCATCAATGGCGATGGTGAGGCGAAGGAGGTTCTTCATCCCGATGGACTGAAGCGAACGATTCGTGCGCGCCGAGAGGATACCGCTACAAGATTCAATGACGGGGTAGTCCGCTTCCTGGTCTCGACCGAAGCCGCCGGCGAGGGCATCGATCTTCAGGGGCATTGTCATACACTGATTCACGTTGATCTCCCATGGAACCCCATGCGACTTCATCAGCGTGTTGGACGACTGAATCGTTACGGGCAGAAGCACCGCGTACATATCACGAGCTTCCGGAATCCATCAACTGTTGAGAGCCGGATCTGGGATAAGCTCACGGAGAAGATCAAACACATCAACGTGGCGCTGCGCCAGGTCATGGCTGATCCAGAGGACATGTACCAGCTCGTACTGGGCATGACGTCGCCAGCAATGTTCACAGACGTATTCGCTGACTCAACTCAGGTAGCGCCGGACAAGTTCGATGCGTGGTTTGATCAAACGACTGCGCAGTTTGGCGACAAGGACGTCATCGACACAGTCAAGGACCTCGTAGGCAATTGCGCGCGGTTTGATTTTCAGGATGTCTCAAAGCAACTACCCAAAGTTGATCTGCCGGATATGGAAGCATTCATCGCGGGAATGTTGGTTCGAAACAGGCGGCAACCACGCAGGGATGTCGACGGTCTGTCGTTCAAGACGCCAGACGAATGGCTGACAGAACCCGCGATACTGCCCGAGTACAGCGGGATGATCTTCGACCGAGAGAAGGCGGAGGCTGGTGCCCCCGAGCGCCTTCTGGGAATCGGCCACACACTGGTCGACAAGGCAATGGATCAGGCGCAGGATCTCGAAGCCTGTTTGGCCGTGGTAACTGGGCGCAAGCTGGAGCACCCGTTGTTGGCCTGTCGTGTGTTCGACAGGGTCACAACCGGAGGGGCTGGGCGACCGCCATTCGTTTGCGGCGCAGAGCTCCGCGAGGACGCAGTGGATATCATTCCGGATTGGGTTTTACTCAAGAAGCTGAATGGATTTTCTCCGCATAGTCTCGCCCGAATGGGTGGGAGTTGCGTCTCTGTGCCAGATGCGGTTCTCAGCCGTATGTCTGAGGTGATTGACCTCACGATTGAGTTCTCAGAATCAAAGGGGGCAACTTTCCGGCAAGCGAGCGCTGAGGTGATCGCTGTTCTAGTTCCTTCGAGTGCTGCTTCTTCGAACCAAGACGCAGATGCGACCTGATAAGCGGTTGTTGTCAGCGATCTCAACTGATAGATGACACACAGATAGACCCGAACGCGCAACCCCTCGTCGATTTTGCCCAGGCTTGGCAACCTCAACATGCCCGACGCTCCAAGACTTCCAGCACCAGCACCAGCATTAGCATCTCGCGATTCACCGTTCCGGTGACCCGAACGAGTCGGCCACATCCGTTAGCTCGATTTCGATCCGCCCATTACTGACCGGTTTGGCCTGCCCGATGACAGTCGCGCCGAACCGAAGGCATCGTGACACCAACTCCCGCCGGATTGGAGATGGAGTTCGCCGGACGCTTACGCTGTTTTTCGTGCTGCCTGCAAACACACGTCCGACGTCGCATGTCCAACTGTCCGCTGCACCAATCTCATTCAAGCGATTCGGCCAAGTGACCATCGCGCGAGAGTTGTCACCGTGTTCCGAATCGCGCGATACGCCATCCCGTCGGCTTCAGCCCAAGCGCTTCGGCGTAGCGAGCGAGTGCGGCCTGCACCGCTTCGCCGTCCCGGCTCGCGGCGGATGCTGAGTTGGCTGTCCCCTCGAATCGGCATGACAGGACGCGCAGCAATCCCCTCCTGCGGTCGGCCTTCAGGTCGAAGCGGGCGACGAGCCGTTCCCCCGCGAGCACGGGCAGGCAGTAGTAGCCGTAGGTGCGTTGCGCGGCCGGCTTGAAGATTTCAAGAACTTGGTCGAAGCCGAAGAGTCGTTGGACGCGGGCCCGGTCCCACAGCAGCGGGTCGAACGGCGACAGGAGGACGCCACGGTCACGCCGCGGTCGCACGGTCTCCAGTCTCGCGGCCAGCTCCCGATCCTCGGGCCGGATCCAACCCGGTGTGGCGCGCCCGCTGGGGTTCTCAAGCGCGCACGGCATGACCTTCCCTTTCTCGACTAGACGTTGTAACGCCGCTGCGATGTCTTTCCTGTTGTTCCTCAGCCGCCACGTCGAGGCGAGCGTTCCCGTCGTTGCCCACCCGTGGCCATCGAGTGCCTTGAGCAACAGGACTTCAATGCCATCTCGCTTGGTGAGCGGTTTGTTCCTCACATCATCGGGGATGACACGCTCGGCAAGATCGTAGGTTCGTTGGAAGTTCTTGCGCTCCCGGATGGCCAACTCCCCGCTTGACCAAAGCGCCGTGGCGACGCGTTTGGCGACCTTGAGGTTCCACCATCCGCTGCTCCCTCGACCCTCCATGTCGATAGAGCGCAGCGGGCCCTCGTCTCGGATGCGGCGGCGGAGCTTGCGTGCGACCTCGGGGTTTTCGCCCACGACGTCTCCCCACCAAGGGTGATGGCGGAACTCGCGTCGGCGAAACTCGAAGGCGGGATAGAGTTCGAGGGGAATCCAACTCGCCTCGTGGCCCCAATACTCGAAGTGCGGCGTGCCCGGCTGGAGGAGTTCCTCGCCCAAGGCGGGATCGAATCCCTCCAGCCGCGACAGGAGAACGATCGTGTGGCTCCGCGCTCCGGCGATCGACACGGTGTCGAGTTGAAGGTATCCGAAGCGCCGGATCACGGCGGCAGCGGCGTCCCTGGCCCGCTTACCGCGACCCTTCGCGCGCTGCGGGAGTCCGGTCCACTCGGGCTTCAGCAGGCCTGCCTTGGCGAGTGCCAGTCGTCTTGCTTCACGAACGGTCAGTAGCTCGACGCCACGATCTTCCGATGATGGGACGCGAACCGTAGATCGCTTTGCCCGTCGGTCGGATGCTTCTTTGGCCTGCGCGATGATCTGCTCGATCATGCCGGCCTGCCCGACCATCGCTTCCTTGCGTGCCTTGCTCAGCTTCTTGATGCGTCCTTCCACACTCAGCGCAAGTCCCTTGGCGCCGATCACCTTCTTGAAAACCAGATGCAACGGGCCTTTGCCTCGAAGATACTTCGCTCCCTTGCTATTGGACTCCCGATGTTCGGCGAGCCGGCGAGACACGTCCGTCGCAATCCCCGTGTACATCGCGCCGTTCCCGCACCGCAGGATATAGACGGACCATCGAGGCGCGATTGGGCGGTCGTTCGGCATGATAGGATTCTAGCGTCGGCGAAATCCTCGTCCTATCTACTCGTTCACGAGTCTTCCGACTTCGCTGTTGCCGGGGGACGCATGCGGGCTGATGGCAGATCAAACGATGCTGAACGGCGGCACATCGGCAACGTCAGGGCAAAGGCGTCGCAGCACGGCCGTCGCCTCAAGAGCGGTCAGGGCTTCGCGGGTTCAGTCGCCGCCAAAGCTCCTCCGAAGCCAGGAACGGAAAGTCGTCCCACGGGCCGTCGTCCAGGGACAGCCCGTCCCGCCACTCCTCCTCCAGCGTCATGCAGCGAGTTGCGACGCGAGCCTGTTCTGCGAACCGGTCGGCGTCCGTGTCCACGCCAAGCTCGCGCAGCTTCTCGAAGATCGCGTTCGTCGTCCAGTCGGCAAGTCCGTCGTATCGCCAGCCGAGCCCCTCCTCGCGGTGACGTTGAGCCTGCTCGGTGAGCTTCTCGTCGGTTCCGTCCTCCAGCGCCTGCCTGAGAACGAGATGGACTTGTCGCGGTGTTACGTTCATGGGGTGCCAAGTATGCCGCGTGCCGTGCGAAGCCGCAAATGCCTGTGCGGACCGGCACCTCCATGCCCGAAAGGCAGTGTCTGCCGGGCCCCTCCGGGGCCCCGTCTTCGAAGGAACCTGTGTGGGTATGCGGAACGATCGCCAGCGGGTGGAATATCATTACGCCACATGAGGTCGCTCGATGCCGTACTGTCGAAGTCGTCTCCCTCGCCGCACATAGAACGATCGATGGGCGTCGCTCCGGCGCGAGGGCGATTCCACGCAACTGTAGCCCGAAATTATCGGCGTCTGCGTTCAGACAATGCACTCGATGTCGCACATTCGCCCCTCGCCGCATCCGATGCACTCTTCAATGTCGGATGAGGGCTGCACCAGCCCGCACGACTCGCAGAACGTCTGCCTGTCGTACTCCATGACCTTGGCATCAAGTTCGACCGAATCCCCGGTGTGGGCGAAGCTCCCGACGCCCTCAATGTACAAGTCGCCGCCAACGGCGCGGAAGGCCTCCAGCTTCAGGCCACCGATCACCAGCACCGGGCCTTCGTCGTCGTTGCCAAGAGCATCGATCTCCAGCACCGCCATCTGGTTACTGTCGGTACGGATGAATTTGCCATCGACTACTATCTCGGTCACCTTGTCCTGAACCGTCACCTCGTCATCGGCGTTGAAGTGTCGCAACGCCTCTATCACTTCCTTCACGGTCATATCTGATTCTCCTCCGGCCTCATTGCCATAGTATTATACACCCATCCGTTTCAGTCTCGTGAACGGCTCTCGGCGATTGAGTTTGCCGGTTGGACACGGTGCTAACCTTCCGGCCTGCACAGTTTCTTGAGAAGCCACTCGCGTTCCCCGATTACCACCTGCTTGGCGGCTACCTTCAGGTCGTCGGCTTGGCTCCCGTCGTAAAATGCCCGCGCGTCCGCCAGCAACTCTCCGCGCGTGTGCTCCATCGCCAGCTCCTTGAGGGCAGCCGGCGTGATGTCGTCGGAGTCCGCCAGGAATTCATCCAGCTCCTCCAAACGGCGTCGCGGGGCGACCATGCACTCCGACGGTCTCTCCAGGCAGCGATCGCAGACCGGTTCGTCGCAGCGTTCGCAGTAGTCGATCTCGGCGGTCAGTGCCCGGCAGTGCACGCATGTCTCCATGCCGCCGTCGCTCTCTCCGTGCTGCTCAGACGTCGTCATGCGCTCCTCCATTCGTTCTGTCCGGATGTCACTCGTCCCCGGGAGCCACGAGTTCGTCCGTGATCCTCCACCACCTGTTCTATCCTGGCGAGTGCCGGAAGGCTGATCATTAGGGGTCAATCGTGGCCGTCACAGAGATCGCGGAACATGTCGAGGATGCCATCGATCACGCCGAGGCAGACGTCATCCACGGTTGACGCACGGTCGAAGTCGTTCCATTGGCACAGCGTGCCTTCGGTCTTCTCGATCATTCTCATGATCTTGAGCACGATCGCGTTGGACTGCTCGACCGTGAGTCCGCCTTCCTCGGCAGCGCCTAGGATTTGCTTGAGGATTCTCAGTACCATCCCTTCAGGTGATCCTTCCAGATTGACCACGTATTGATGGCATTCATAGCACATGCCGTCGTTCACTGCCGGGTGTTCCTCGCATATCTCGCAAATCTGCATCATTCCGACCTCCTCGGGCATTTCGCCCTTGAGTCCACCATTTTCACCCCGGGCCAACCCCGTGGTCTCCTCTACCTGATATTACCCCGGTGTCTCGGCGCACTGATTTCGTGGGTTTGCGAACGCTCAGTTCCCGTGTCGAGCGAGCACGGTACCGACGTCTAAGAGGCTGCGACTTGACCAAAATGGGATGCTGACAGGCTCGGCTCCGGGCAGGGCGTGAATTGAGGGCCGGCGCAAGAATGCGCGCCCTACGGATTGGGCTGAGCGGTCATGTGGCCATAACGGAGTCTACCGCCCATTATGCTCTCAATGCCCGTACTGACTTTGAGAATTGGGCGACATATGGCCCCCCGATGCCGCGTGACGCATCTTCCTTCGGACAAGGTCTGACAGTTATGGCAGCTCGTATCAGGTTCCCGCCGCACGCCATGCCCATTTGGTTTCCAGCCCGTGGGTATATTCCATTGGAGGCCGGGTGTCGTGCCGGGCCGGGGATGATGACTTTCTCCAAGAGGGGAAGGAGGCCGAGATGGGCTTTGATCTGTACGGGGCAAGTGGACAGTATTTCCGGGCGAACGTTTGGAGTTGGCGTCCGATCGTGCGTCTGATCTGCGAGACGGGCGTATTGCCGAAAGACGATCCTGATATCGTTTGCATCGCCACCAACGACGGTTACCACGTGGTCGGCACACTTGCGGTGGCGATTGCCGACGCGCTCGACCGCAGACTCGCCAGGTCGCCGGGCATCGAGAAGTTCACGCTCGGTCCCGGTATCGGCCCGTATGTGGATGAGAAGGGCGTCCTCACGGACGCGCCCGGGCTGCCGGCCTACGAAGCGGATCGTGAGATGGTCCAGGAGTTCATCGCGTTCTGTCGGTCCTGCACCGATGGGGGTTTTGAAATCTTGTGATCGCAGGACGGGTGGGACACCCCGGCGGCACATTCACGCCGCCGGGAGTGAGATCGACTCTGGAGGGTGGCGGCGTGGGATCGTCAGGGCCCCTCTCTTCGAAGGGAGCCGTGTGGCTCTTCGGGGACGGGACGGACGACAGAGTTCCATCGGGTGGGATCTCTCTCCGATCCGTACGGGACATCCGGACATGACACACAGTTTCCGCTGGTTCATTGGACTTTCCTGCCGGGCGATCCGCGGCATCACCATCCCAGCGTCGCCTCGACGAGGCAGTCCTCGGGCGTTCCGCCGTGCTGTGATTCCCAGTCTATTCGAAGCAATCCGTAGGCCCCGTGGGAGCGATACGGTTCCGCCCAACCCATCCACGGATTTCCAGAACCATGTCCAAATGTCCACGGAACGAAGATGCCCTCAGAACGCATGTAAGGTGCGATCTTGCCCCGTGGGGCCTGTTTGGAGGAAGCGGAAACAAGCTGGGCCGGTTCTTGTGCCGATCCTTATCACTGGGGGATGTGGACGTTGACACCGACACCCCTCTTACGGAGACCCCGATGGGCCGTGGACGCCAAGACGGACTGCAGGAATCCTGGGCCGGCCCGACGCCGTGTCTGGATGCGTTCCCCGGCGATCACAGGCTCGATCGCGCGGAACTGGACCTGTCCGAAGGGACCTCCCGACGCAGCCCTTTTCCGTGGCAGGGCCAGTTCTCGCCGCAACTCATCGGCTCTCTGCTCAGCGCGTTCTTCCCCGACAGGCCGCGGATCATCGATCCCTTCGTCGGAAGCGGAACCCTTCTGCGGGAGGCGGCGCTAACGGGGATGTCGGCGGCGGGCGCGGAGATCAGCCTCGCGGCGTTCGCTCTCGCCCGAACTCATGCCTTCGCCAATGTGGGAACACGGCGTAGACAAAGCGTGCTGCGAAGGGTCGGCTCGTTGATAGCCACGGCTCCGGCGGGTGGCGTGGGCGTAAGGCTCGCGGAACTCGCCAAAGCCGAGAAAGATTCCGACGTTCGCACGGTACTGGATGCGTTGGTCGTTCTTCTGGACATGGGCGGCAGAGAACGAGAGGAAGTGCGCGTCGAGCGCGCCTGGTTGCGGCTCCGGTCGGCGGTCGAGGAAATGCCCCGGTCGGATGCGCCGATCGAAGTGGTCAGGGCCGACGCCCGGACACTACCTTTCCCGGACGGGTCCTTCGGGGGCGCTCTGACATCTCCGCCGTACATCAACGTCATCAACTACCATCAGCAGTACCGTGGGTCGGCGGAGGCGCTCGGCTCCCATGTGCTCAGCGCCGCCAGGTCGGAGATCGGCTCGAACCGGCGGCACCGGAGCAACCGCTTCCGCATCGTCGTGCAGTACGCGCTCGACATATCCGCCGCATTCGCGGAGATGGCCCGGGTGTGCTCGCCGGGTTCGCGCCTCGTCCTGATCGTCGGTCGCCTGTCGCGTGTTCTCGGCACGGCGCTGCACAACGGTGAGCTTGTCGCCCGCGTCGCGGTGCGCGCCGTGGGGCTGGAGCCGCTCGCCCGCCAGCAAAGAGGGTTCACCGGTCGGTACGGAGCGTGCGTGCATGAGGACATTCTTCACTTCCGGCTTCCGGGCAAGGTAACGCCGCTGGCCGACGATGCGCGAAGCGAAGCGATCGGCGTGTTGCGCCAAGCCTTTGACAGGGTGCCGGATGAATCGAAGGAATCACTACGCCGCGCCGTCGCCGAAGCGGGGGACGTTGAGCCGTCCGTGGTGTACCGGCCATCCGAGCGGCATGGCTGTTTTCAGGACGACAGGGCGTCGGTGCCCACTGGCTGATGCCTGCCCATTGATGTTTACAGGACGATGGGAAAAGCCCGGATTACGAAGCGCGCTTCCGGATCGGTTTGGGATATGTTAGCCACGATCCGGTCGCAGCGTCCTTACGCATTTCGGAGAGTTCTTTTTCAAGACCTGCGATGGTCTTCTTCTGCACAGCTTTCTCTTGCTCCAGTGCTGACACGCGATTGGCCAGCGCGGTGAAGTCTCGATCACCGGATCCGCCGCCCGCTACTACGGCTGACAGCATCAGGCACACACCGACGACGGCTGCGAGACAAGTCCTTCTCATGGCATCACCTTTCTGGTCGGTGAACGGCGCGCGTGCCCCGGCGTGACGTTTACTCCAAGGCATGCATCGGGAATCTGCGGACTTTGATCGTGTCGCTGGGTTTCAACCGATCCGTATTGGACCGTGTTGTATCCAAGTGTTCTCGATGTTACCGCGCTCACGGAGCTGCGCGAACCGTGCCCCATGAGCCCGCGACGGGTGTGGCATTCGCCCCGAAGCCGAGGACGCTCGATCTGACCGGAACACCCTTTCCTGCGCGTGTCGTGAAGTGCCAGTCGCCGGTGCTCGCGCGGTATCTTGCCGGGTCGTCCAGGCCATCGCCGTCCCAATCACCCGCCACTCCGGTGTCGATGGCCGGGTCGCCCCATGACCAGTTCTGGTCGCGGTACGTCGTGCCCCAAATCCATCGGCGGTCGTTGTCCAGATCGAACTGCCAACCGGTTGATCCGTTCGGTGCGTTGCTCAGGTTGCTGACGCCATCGCCTGTCCAGTCTCCGACCAAAGGAATAGATCGAGCGTATTGCGTGTCGAGCGCTTCGCCCGCGCCGTCCACGCGATCTCCGTCGAGATCGAGGTGCCACAGGTTGTCAGGCGTCGTGAACCCGAGTCCGGAGGTTCCGTCGCCGTCCCAGTCGCCCGCGATGGCTATCGAGCCCGCGTCTGCGCCGTAGGTGAAGCTCGCATCGCCGGCGTCGAACACCCCGTTGCCGTTCATGTCGAGCATCCATGCGTTGCCGGATGCCGATGGCGTCATGACGCCGATCTCGTCGAGGCCGTCGCCGTTCCAGTCGCCGACCACGGGTTGGTCGCCCGCCTGCCCGAACGTCGTGGTGAAGTCGGCCACGCCGTCGAAGTCATAGTCGAACGCCCACTGCCCCGCGTCGAACCAGCCAATGCCGTCCTTGGGATCGTTCGGGTCGCCGACGTAGAAGCGCGTCGCGGCAAGCGGGTCGGAAGGCAGCAACGTATGAGGGACGGCCTCGACCGTCACATCGAAGCTGCCGCTGTTGTCGATAATGAGTCCCTGCTGTTCGGCCACGCCGAAGAACAGGCGTGTCGCCCCCTTCGGAATGACGACCAGATTCGACGATCCGATGACGAATACCTGCTGGAGCAGCGGCGTCTTTGTCGTGATGCCGGATGATGACATATAGGGCAGCAGGCCGGATGTCGGCAGTGCGGCGGTCAGGAAGACGCCGACGAGGGCACCTTCCTTGTAGTCGGTCATCGCGGTCAGGCCGAACACCTGACTCAACCCGTTGGGGCGAAGCACCCAGTTGCGACCGTCGGGCGTCGCGGCGTTGTTGCCGCCGGTGACGACGACGCCTGTTGCGGTGAAGCGAAGTTCCTTCCCGGCCCACGGTGAGATGTCGATCATCACCGGCGAGTGCTGAGGTGCGTTGCTCGTGAAGCCCGTGAACGGCCAAGTAGCGGTGGTGCCGTCGGGCTGACCAGCCAGATAGATGTCGGTCGGACCGGGAACCGTGATCGTCTTGGTCAACTGCGTAGTCGAACAGCCGTTGGCATCGACCGCCGCACCTGTTGCGGTAGCCGGACAGTCGTCCGCGTCGTTCATCACACCGTCGCCGTCGTCGTCGAGTTGATTGGCGGCACAGCCATTGGCATCGACGGACAATCCGACACTCGTGGCCGCACATGTGTCGCTGCAATCATTTACACCATCCGCGTCAGCATCCTTCTGCGAACAGGAGCAACCGACGGCATCGACCGTCTCGCCGGATGGGGTGTTCGGGCATTGATCGAGACCATCGACCACGCCGTCACTATCCATGTCCGTCGGCGCGGTGCTGTCGGTCTGCCCGTCGTCTTCGTTTTCGTCCGTGTTTTCGTCGTCAGCGGCTGAACTCTCTTCGCCGTCGTTTGACGCACTGTCGTCGCGGGTGTCGGAACCGTCACCGGCATCCTCAGCCGAGTTATGTTCACCATCGGTGCCAACCTGATCTCCGTTTTCGGCGCGGTCTTCCCTGCCATGGTTCTCATCGCATTCGCCGAGTTGGTCGCCGTGAGCGAGATGGGTGTCCACGGCCGAGGAACCGACGGTAATCGTGTGCGGTTCATCTCCTTGCCCCGGCGGCATATGACAGATCGTGACGCGCTCTTCGTCATCGTGCAGCCGGCCTGTCTGGAATGCCACCTCGCCGAGCGAGATGGTGCCGTCGAAGTCGGCCTGTGTTTCGGCGCACAACGCCAACTGCCCGTCGCGGAACAGAGCCAGTGCTTCGGGCGGAATCGGCAGCTCAGTGGGATCGACGGTGACGGTGCCATCTTCAAACGTTAGCTCGAACGGCCCGACCGTGATGTCGGACATGCAGGGGTCATCTTGAACCCCGGCGATTCGGAACACGACGCCGGCGTGCGAGGGCTTGCCCTTGGCGATTGCGCCGCGCGCCTTCGCGGTGGCACCAGCAAGAGCCACGACGATATCAGCGGGCACAAGCGTGATGACCGCTGCGTCCACCGTATCCTGTGTGAGTTCGACGGGCAGTGAGACGGTATTGGCTTGCTCGGTGGCCACATCGGCCTTCGCTGAGAGGGCATTGTTCCCGGTGTAGTCGGCCATCTTGACGGCCAGCAGGTCACCCGTGGTGGATGCGGTGGTCGTCAGAAACGATTGTGAGCCGCAACCGGCCATCGTAAACAGTACGCATAGCGCAGGTACGGAATAAAAGCGGCGTGTCATCATCGATATGTCTTCTTTCCCTATGGAATAACGGCGTCCGCACGAAATGGGGCCATCGTTGTCGGGCTCGGGCGTTTTTCGGACGCCGCAATCCGCGTACTGGCCGTGCCGATGCGGAAACTTGATCCACTTGACTCTACGATATCACTTGTCCAGACGTCGGGTGCCTACGGACCACAGGCCGCAAGTCGGTTCGCACGGCGTCCGTAGGTGCGTCGACCACTTGAGCGGGTTCGGCTTCTTCTGTTATCGGCTGCGCTGTCCGCCGCGCTGCGACGCATCGCCTACGGCACCAGATGGCACTCTTCGAGCATCTGTAGGCGTCCGGCGACGTTCCAGC
>NZ_JBTTIO010000085.1:0-6254 GCF_058323355.1 Thiogranum sp. | reverse complement strand
TGCTCTTCCAGCTTGTTCGCATAACCCCAGCTCATCGCCTTGTGCCGGCTGGCATTGGCCTTGACCTTGGTGCCGTCCAGACTGACCTTGCCAAGCTTGAACACCCCCATCACCTTGGCCACGACCAGGACCTGCACGAACAGACCTTCCAGCTCCGGCAGAAAACGTTTGCGGAAACTCGCAATCGTGTCATGGTCTGGATGCGTATCGCCGGTAATAAAACGGAAGGCAACCGAATCGTAGGTCGCCTGCTCCAGCTTGCGGCTGGAAAATACCCCGGTCGGTGTTTGTCAACATAGTTGTCGCCTCGACCTACGCAGCCTGATTTAACTCAGCCCGTTCTTTCTCCGGGTTCAACCAGACCTTTTCCGGTAACACCCAGTTTCTGATATCACCACTCCAGCGGTTGGGGTGACGCGCCCTGGCTTCTCGGTAGATCTGCTGCCGGTGTTCCAGTATCGCCGTTGCCTCACCCGTATGACGCTGCTCCGGCGTGGTGAACTTCAAGCCACTGTGCTTGTGTTCAGTGTTATACCAGCGGCTGAAAGACAGCACCCATTCCCTGGCATCCTCGATCGCCGCAAAGCCGTTGGCCGAGTAATCCGGCCGGTACTTGCAGGTCCGGAACAACGATTCCGCGTAGGCGTTATCGTTGCTCACCCGTGGACGACTGAAAGAGGACGTCACACCCAACCGGCGTAATGTCTCCAGCATACTGGCACCTTTCATCGGACTACCATTATCCGAGTGCAGCACCAGTGGTTGTGACGCAATGCCTTCTACCAGACAGGCTTTACGGATCAGTCGTGCCGCCAGATCACTGGCTTCGCACTCGTGGATCTCCCAGGACACGATCTTGCGGCTGTAGAGATCCATGATCAGATAGAGATAATAGAACAGTCCCCGGGCAGGCCCCGGCAGCCAGGTGATATCCCAGCACCAGACCTGATTCGGGCCGATGGCACAGTGGGTACTTGGTGCCTTGCGCTGCGGTTCCTCGCTACGGCCCCGGTGGTGTTGCTGGTCCGCCTCCCGCAACACACGGTAGAAGCTGGACTCCGAGGCCAGGTAGCGCCCCTCGTCGGCCAGTGCCGGGACGATCTGACTCGGTGGTAGACTGCGGAACACCGGGCTGTTGCTGACGGCCAGGATCTCTTCCCGTTCCTCACTACTCAGCTTGTTGACCGGGATCGGACGCTGAGCTTCGGGACGACCATCGCTCACAACGGCTTCATCCTGCGTCCAGCGCTGGTATGTACGTGAACTGATCTCCAGGATCTCACAGGCCTTGCGCTGCCGGGCACCGGCGGTAACGGCCTCGTCGATCAATTCGACGGCATGACGGCGATCTGCGTGGCTGATCATTCGTCCTCTTCGTCCCCCCAGATCGCCTGGGCTTTTTTTTGGAGCACCAGCAGGGCGGCCGTTTCCGCCAGCGCCTTTTCCTTGCGACGCAGCTCCCGCTCCAGCTTCTTGATCTGCTTGCGGTCTTTCTTCGTCTGTTCCCGCTGGGTCTTCGCCTGTGCGGCACTGTCGGCATTGGCTTGCAGGCAGGCTTTGCGCCACGCTTCAATCTGCTCGGCGTACAGGCCCTTCTGGCGGCAGTACTCGGCCAGCTCGGCCTCGTTCAGCGAGGCGGCTTCCAATACGATGGCAAACTTGTCTTCCGACGACCATTTTTCCGGATTCTTCCCATCAGCTGGCACGGCTATCCCCTCGACTCTGGCTTGTTTACGCCAATTGTACAGGGTGACATCCGAGATGCCGGTCTCCTCGGCCAGCCGGGGAATCGGGATGTTATGCGGGGGCATCATCTTCTGGATCACTGACTCTTTTCGCTCTGCTGAATAACGGTTCATCGCTCACTCTCTATCGCCCACCTCAACTTCGATTACAATGATCATGTGAGGCGACAACTATCCTGACAGAGGGGGCGGTCGCATATCCATAGAACAACAGCCCCAACAGCACGGCAGGATGGTAGGGCTGTTTCCCACCCCCACCATAACGCCTCACGAGCTCACTCAGGTCGAGTTGATCCACAATATCGACCACGAAGCGGGCCAGGTGCTTCTCTGGCAGCCAGTCTTGCAGCGAGGGTGGCAACAGGTACGCGGTATCTCGATTAATCGGCTGGAATTTGCCTGACATGGTGACTTCGTTCTCTTCTTGGTACGATCTGGCTATTCTATACAAATACGGCTGCTAAATCCGACAGACTCTAGAGCATACCATTTAGTTATAGTGTTGTTGAGCTTTTAAAATGCATTGTGGCATGGCACTTAGAAGCGTTATAAAGCAGGCATGTTAGCAACATCCAGCGATGGTAACTTGTCGTTGCGTTCACTATGCCATTTGTTCAGAAAAACCACTGTGGTGATGTGATACAGCAGGCATAGCGGTCTGTAGCGCTGTGATGCCTGACGGCTAAACTATAGGGCATCACAAATAATTTATTATAAAAACAATGAGTTAGTAGATATAATGTGCTTGTCCTGGCGTGTTTTTGTAGAAGAGAAAACACGCCGTAGTTGATGCTATCAGGACATGGGGCAGCAGCTGCGAGCGATATGTCATGGCGCTTCGACAAACTCAACCACGGCGGTGAGCTGGTAGCCTTTATTGCGGACGGTGCGAATTATTTCGGGTTTGTGGGGGTCGTATTCCAGTTTCTTACGTAACTTTGAAATAGCCATGTCAGCGGACCTGTCCAGCGGCGACCATTCGCGACCGGATAATATATTCAGTATCTCTTCACGTCGGATGGTGACGTTCGGTCTGCTTACCATGGTGGAGAGCAGGCGGTATTCGTTGCTGGTGATATCGACACGTTCGCCAGCGGGCGAGGTCAGTGTCTGGTTGAGCAGGCTCAACTTCCAGCCGGCGAAGTGCGCTTCGGTACGCAACATATCGCTGGACGTGTTCGCAGTGGTACGCCGCAATACAGATTGCACCCGGGCCAGCAGTTCTTTCTCTTCGAAGGGCTTGGTGATGTAATCATCAGCACCAACTTCCAGCCCGTTGACTTTGTCATCAATTTCGGCTTTGGCTGTGAGGAAAATGATCGGGATATTGGAGCGGGTACGTAATTCGTGCGCCAGCGCGAGACCATCCTTGCCTGGCAGCATTATATCCAGCAAGATCAGGGCATAGCTTTGCTGACTCATCAGCGCATGCAGTTCATCACCACAAGAGGCACAGGTTACTTCGTAGCCGCCGTGTTCCAGGTAGCGTTTGATCAGTCGACACAGACGCTGGTCATCATCTACAAACAGAATCTTGTTATTTTCCATCCAGTTTCCCGATATTGTTTGCCAAGCTTTGGATTTGTCTGGGAGCAGTTTATGGCGACAAGTCCAGTCCAGTAACAAGTCATTAATTTATAGCAGAATTATCATCTGGTACAGTAAATTTTACCTGGACAATGTATAGATATCACACTCATTCGTACCCGTGCACCCGAAGCAGCCGTTTTTTCAACTAGCTGGAGCGGCTGGCTGAGCTGCTTCAAACACTAAAGTTTTCCCCTCTGTGACCGACTGTATTAATAGCTGCATCGAGTGTCTGTATGCTACGAGAGGCAGTCTCTCTGCTATTGTAAAAACTGCATAACAAATTGAAAAACAAGGGGAATTAGTGTGGATTTAGCGACTCTGATAGGATTTGTGGGCGCGGTCGGTGCCATCACCGCTGCCATCCTGATGGGTGGCGAGATGGGCATGTTTGTCAATGGCCCGAGTGTGATGATCGTGATAGCCGGCAGCCTCGCGGTCGTGATGATGAAGTTTTCAGTAAGCGACATGGTCGGTTCAATGGGCGTGGCAGTCAAAGCGTTTGTTCACAAGGCGCAGCAACCCAGCGAAATCATCGAGCAAAGTATCGAATTAGCCAACGTCGCACGCAAGGAAGGTCTGCTTGGTCTGGAAAGTGTCGAAGTTGAAAACGAGTTTCTTGCCAAGGGCATCACCATGGTGGTCGACGGCAATGCGCCCGAGCTAGTTACAAAAATCCTTTCTAAAGAAATAAACCTGTCGATCGAACGTAACGAGATCGGTCTCAGTATTTTCAAGGCACTGGGTGATGTGGCACCGGCGATGGGTATGATCGGTACCTTGATCGGACTGGTACAGATGATGTCGAACATGAGTGACCCTAAATCGATTGGCCCTGCGATGGCGATTGCGTTATTGACCACGCTCTACGGTGCAGTCATTGCGAATGTGGTGGCGTTGCCGATTGCTGACAAGCTGGCATTGCGTAGTAACGAAGAGCGATTGACCAAATCGATGATTCTCGAAAGCATCAGTGCAATCCAGGAAGGCTTGAATCCCCGCATGATCGAAGGCCTGCTGAACGTATACCTGCCCGACAACAAGAAGACCAGGTCGGAAGACAAAGCTGCGTAGCGCAAATAGGTATCTGCCATGAGTGATTGCGAATGTGTCGAAGTCAAGTGTCCCGAAGGCATACCTGCGTGGGTAATGACGTTTGCTGACCTGATGTCGTTGCTGTTGGCATTTTTTGTATTGTTGTTTTCGTTTTCGGAGATGGATAAAAACGTATATAAAGAACTTGCGGGTTCGTTGAAAGATGCCTTTGGCGTGCAACGTGAGATCAAGGCAAAAGAAACGCCTCGCGGTATCAACATCATCGCGCGCGAGTTCAGTCCGGGTCGTCCGATGCCAACGGTAATGAATGAAGTTCGACAGATGACCACTGACGAGAGCAGGCTGCACCCGGTTTTCACCGAGCCTTCGGATCAGGGGCAGGAAAATCAGGATAAAAAATCGGATGCCGCTGAAGATAAACAGTTCAATGCAATGACCGAACAAGAAGCGGCGTTGCTCAAAAAAATTAATGCCGATGCTGAATCGATCAAGAATGAACTTAATGAAGAGATCGAAAAAGGTCTGATAGAAGTAGACGTGAAAGATAAACGTATTATATTACGTATTCGTGAAAAAGGCGCATTTCCGTCTGGCAGTGCGGATATCATTCAACCGTTTAATGCTATCACCGGCAAGATCAGCAAAGTATTCAGTGGTTTTGATGGCATGATAATCGTGTCGGGACATACCGACAACATACCGATAAAAACCACGCGTTATCGTTCTAACTGGGAATTGTCGGCCTCCAGGGCGGTGAGTGTAATCCATGCCTTGCGCCGCAACAAAAGCCTGGGCGACAAGCGTTTTGAGATTGCGGCGTTTGCCGATACGCAACCTGTCGATACAAATGATACTTATATGGGCAGGGTGAAAAATCGCCGCGTTGAGATCATGCTGGATTACAGCGAGAATCCGACGCTCGTGCCGGTACTGGATATGGCGACCGGGCAGTATCTGCTGAAGTCATTACCAGAAGATAGCAGCGATCAGCAAGACGATGTGATGATGGAAACAGCAAGTGGTGAAGCCAATGCCATGGAAGCTGCCACAGAAAATTCGACGGCGGAACACGTTATTACGGTAGATTCGCCGCCAGTCGAAGCTACAGAACAAAATAACCGGATTGAACGATGAAGCAGGCACACTTATTATCAGAGACTGAAAAACGAGAATATTTTCGGGTCGACGATGTCGCAATATTGCAACACAAGCCAGCGTGTGATGCGGATGTGCTGTCTGCAGAACATCGTAAAGAGCAGGCGGCGATAAACAAGCTCACACTAAAAGCACGTTTTGACAGTATGACGCGTGAGTTGCAGCCGATGTTGAAGATGATCGAGAAATCCAGTACTACGATTGCCGGTTATCTCGCAGCGATGGACAACAAATTAAATATGCTGAGCGAGTACGTGATCGAAGCCGAGCTGGAAGACATGGATGTTGCGCCTCAGCATATCAACATCGGTGCGGGTGGGCTTTCATTCAGTACTAATAGTCCGATAATCACTGGTGCGATGCTTGAGCTGCGCCTGATACTGCTGCCAGAGAACACGGGCATTTTCAGCTATGCGAAAGTTGTGGCCTGCTCAAAACTGGATGTGATGAATGCCGAAAACCATCAGTACAAGGTTGCACTGGAGTTTATCAATATGGATGAAGATGTACGTGATCTGATCACCCGACACGTGCTGTGTAAAGAGCAGGCGATGTTACGAAAAGCCGAGAGTTGACGGGGTGGGTTCCTGGTTCTGGGAGCTGGCAAAACCCAGAACCCAGAACCCAGAACCCAGAACCCAGAACCCAGAACCCAGAACCCAGAACCCAGAACCCAGAACCCAGAACCCAGAACCCAGAACCCAGAACCCA
>NZ_JBTTIO010000084.1:0-3842 GCF_058323355.1 Thiogranum sp. | reverse complement strand
TCCTGGTAGGAACGCGGCCCGCGCTTGGTGATATTTGCCATGATCGCAAATCCTCGAGTTAGTTAAACACGAGACATGTAGCGATTCGATGGACCTGTGACGCCTTTCTAGTGGAGCAAATTGGAGCAAATCCGGGGTATTTGCTACAAGGCGCTCGTAACTACTTGATTTTGGTGGGCGATACTGGATTCGAACCAGTGACCTCCGCCGTGTGAAGGCGGCACTCTAACCAACTGAGCTAATCGCCCGGCTTGTGTGAGTGGTGGATTCTAGAGCGGTGGGGGAGGCGGGTCAACGGAGAAGCCTTTATTGACCCGGAAATAAAAAGGTGGCGGACCGTGAGCGCACGATCCGCCACAATGGGGGGATACGCTGTTAAGGGTCGTCGCGCTCCAGTTTCACGGCAACCAGGTTTCCTGTTGTGGTGTCAGTGTAGGCATTGATCTCCACGTAGGGTGCTTCATTATTCATCCATGCTGTTTCCAGCTGTTGCAGGTTGAAGCGGTGAACACCGTTGCTGCTGCTGTCTTTCATGATGGTGGTGTTGGATACCTGGTATACATTGCCATCCTGCAGGGTGACGGTGCCGGTGTTGACGCCAGTAGTCGTCACATCGACAACAAGGTCCTTGAACTCACTTTGTGAGCTGGCATCGTTGTCTTCCATGCTGATCTCCCTGGCTACCAGTTCTCCGGCTGCATTGAAGCGGCCTTCCACTTCGACCATGGCGCCGGCGACAAGATTGGCGTTACCGTCGTCGAATTCGGTGCCGGTGTCCGTAACAACAGACGTTCCGTCCATCAGCTGGAAGTTGTTGCCGGTCACTGAAGCGATAATGCCCTTGATCTCCAGTTCTTCACCTTCATCGCCCTGGACGCCTTTTTCTCCATCATCTTCCATTTCGATGCGGGAGGCGGAAAGCAGGTTGCCAACCGGGGCAGTGTCGCTCTTTACTTCGACATACAGACCGTCGGCGAGCGTGATGTTATCGAGAACCGCTCCGCTGTAATCGATGGTGAGGCTGCCCATATCAAAGGTCAGGGCTATGCTATCGAGATTGCTGACGACACCCTTGACCTCGATGTTGTCACCGTAGCTGGCCATGTCCACGGCCTTCACTTCGATGCGCGTGGCCGTTACGTTGCCATTGCCGTCACTATAGCCATTGACCTCGACAATGTTGCCGGCCGTAATCTGGTCAATCGTGGTGATGGTGGCTACTTTGCTCTCGAACAGGGTGTTCGCGTCGATGGTTACCGTCTGGCCCATGATGACCATGGTGCCGGTGCTACCGGCGGGAGGAATGTTGTTGCTCTGTACAACACCTTCGAGTTCGTCGTTGACATCGATGCTGACGGCGACACCTCTCGAACCTGTTGCGCTACCGTCCAGGCGCGCGACCATGCCGACGGCCAGGTCGGATTCAGTACCGGGTACACCGTCGATGGTAATGCTGGTGCCGTTGGTTTCATATTCCACGCCATTGATGAACACACTACCAAACCCGGTAATGGTGCCAACTGACGCAGTACCTGCCGTTGCACTTGTACCGCCGCTACCTCCACCGCCGCAGGCGGACAGGCCAATAACCACAGCGATTGCACCGGCGACTTTCGTTAACTGATTGATCTTCATAATAACCTCCATAAATGTCTGTAGGGCGTGGAGTGCTGTGGCATGAGGTAAATCCCTGCTTTGCGCTCCAGTATTGGGAATAATATCCCAAAAATAGGAGATGTCAAGGCCGGTAAGCGTGCTTTCCGCAGAAATGTGATGGCGTGCACAATCAGGGCACCTGACGAACAAGTGCTTTGTTACAATGTCTCTTTTTCACAAAGAGTTACTGCTTCTCCATGACTGTCAGAACCCGTTTTGCACCCAGCCCGACCGGCTACCTTCATATAGGTGGCGCACGCACGGCGCTGTTTTCCTGGCTCCATGCGCGCAAGCACGGCGGCCAGTTCGTGCTTCGTATAGAAGATACTGACCTTGAGCGTTCCACGGCGGCGTCGGTCAACGCCATTCTTGAAGGTATGACCTGGCTGGGCCTGGAGTATGATGAGGGGCCGTTCTACCAGACCGAACGTTTTGACCGTTACAGGGAAGTGATTCAGCAGTTACTGGATAGTGGCAATGCCTACAAGTGTTACTGCTCGAAGGAGCGCATTGACAAGCTGCGCGAAGAGCAGATGGCCAAAAAGATCAAACCGCGTTACGACGGGCGCTGCCGCAATGGTGCCGAACCGCCTTCACCGGATGCACCCTACGTGATCCGGTTTCGCAATCCACAGGACGGTGAAGTGATAGTTGACGATCTGGTTCGTGGTCGCGTGGTATTCAACAATAATGAACTTGACGACCTGATCATCCAGCGTAGCGACGGTTCACCAACCTATAACCTCACAGTCGTTGTCGATGACGCGGACATGAACATCAGCCACGTCATACGCGGCGATGATCACCTCAATAACACACCGCGCCAGCTTAATATCCTGGAAGCGCTGGGTCTGCCAAAGCCAACCTATGCGCACCTGCCGATGATCCTGGCAGAAGACGGCGCCAAGCTGTCCAAGCGCGTGCACGGTGAATCGGTGAGCGTGATCCAGTACCGCAACGATGGTTACCTGCCGGAAGCGCTGCTTAACTACCTGGTGAGGCTCGGCTGGTCGCACGGCGACCAGGAGATTTTCTCCATCGATGAAATGATCGAGTTGTTCGATATCCATGATGTGAACAAGGCGGCATCGAGTTTTAACCCGGACAAGTTGTTGTGGCTGAACCAGCAATACATCATGGCTGCCGATCCCAAACGCATTGCCCGTTACCTGAGTTATCACCTTGGACTGATGGGGATAGACCCGGCGCCCGAACCGGACCTGCACGAGGTCGTCAAGGCGCAGCAGGGACGTGCCAGTACCCTGGTGGAGATGGCCGACATCAGCCAGTTTTTCTACCGTGACTTCGACGAGTACGATGCACAGGCAGCCAAAAAACATTTACGCCCGGTGGCGCAGGAACCACTGGAAAAGATGCGCGAGGTGCTGGCCACGCTGGAACCCTGGACAGCGGAGACCTGTCACCAGGCAGTCAAGGATGTGTCCGAGGCGCTGGGGCTGAAAATGGGCAAGGTCGCGCAGCCGCTGAGGGTGGCCGTGGTGGGCCGTGCCGCATCGCCGGGTATCGATGTGACGTTATATCTGGTTGGCCGCGAGGCCTGCCTGCGCCGTATCGACAAGGCGCTCGATTTTATTCGCCAGCGTGTCGAGCAGGGATGACGGACGATGAGTAACGAAGAAACCGGCACGCCGAGTAACTTTATCCGCAATATTATCGATGCCGATATCGCCAGTGGCAAACACGGCGGACGGGTGGCGACACGCTTCCCGCCCGAACCCAACGGTTACCTGCACATCGGGCATGCCAAATCGATCTGCCTGAACTTCGGCATTGCCGAGGATTACAACGGTACCTGCAACCTGCGCTTCGATGACACCAACCCGCATAAGGAGAATGTCGAGTTTGTTGAGGCCATCAAGCGCGATGTGCATTGGCTCGGCTATGACTGGGGTGATCGCCTGTTCTACGCTTCGGACTACTTCGAACGCCTGTATGACTACGCGGTTGAACTGATCAAAAAGGACAAGGCCTATGTCTGCGACCTGACACCGGAACAGACCCGCGAGTACCGCGGTACGCTCACCGAACCGGGTAAGGACAGTCCTTACCGCAACCGTTCCGTGGAAGAAAACCTTGACCTGTTTGCGCGCATGCGTGCGGGTGAGTTCAGGGACGGCGAGAAAATCCTGCGTGCAAAGATCGACATGGCGTCCTCGAACATGAAC
>NZ_JBTTIO010000083.1:0-32204 GCF_058323355.1 Thiogranum sp. | reverse complement strand
CCCGGGGCAAGTCACCACAAAACACTGGGCATCGCTGGCCGCAGAATGCGATGTGGGTTCACGTTTCCTGCTCAGGCTGGTAGAGGAGACTGCAACCTCGTTACTGGAGAATATCGGACAAACAAAGGCGCTGTTTGAAGATCAATACGGTAATTATCCATCACTGCAACGCATCGAGCGTATTGTCACACAGCAATGTCGCCGCGCCAGCTGAATTTAATACAACAAACGCCCTGGATACGCTGAAAAGTCTGGATCAAGACAAGATAAACAGGGTCTCGACAAGAATCAACGCGTTGCCTTTATTCTGAGTTCCACTTAGGATGGTGCGCGAAGACAGGCGCTCGTGAGTCAACTAATCTCCCGGACAAGGAGATCCACGCACTGCGCGTATTGATAACTAAAAACATTTCAGAGTAGCAGGCATGTGTAGTTTCAGTTTCCGGCAGCGGGCATTACGCCGCAATGCAGTCGCCTTTTTACTGGCATTCCTGCCGCTGGCACACAGCTTCGCCGATGACGCGCTGTTATCCGAGCAGGCCTTTCTGGACGACCTGCCCATCGTGCTCTCTGCCTCACGTCTGCCCCAGTCACCGGCAAACGCACCCATAGCCACCACTATCATTGACCGGGAAATGATCACGGCTTCCGGTTTCACCGAAATACCCGACCTGCTGCGCCTGGCACCCGGCTTTATTGTCAACTACGAAAGCGGGTACGTTCAGGCGGTGGGCTATCACCTGCTGACCGACCAGTTCTCGCGCCAGATGCAGGTACTGGTGGATGGTCGTTCGGTCTATGAACCCTCGCTGGGTGGCGTGCCCTGGGCCAACCTGCCGCTGACCATCGATGACATCGAACGCATCGAGGTCATCCGCGGCCCGAACGCTTCCAGCTTCGGCGCCAACGCCTTCACCTCCATCATTAATATTATCACCCGGCAGGCTGTACTTGACCGTGGCGTGATGGTGAAGACCAATATGGGGAGTGACGGCCTGGCGGAAGGCTTCCTGCGCTATGGCGGGTCACATAAAAACCTGGACTACCGGATAACAACGGCCTACCGCGAGAACGACGGCTTCGACGGACGCAACGACGACATGCAGGTCCAGTTGATTACGGTCCGCGGCGACTACCAGATTGATCTCGATAACGCATTGATGGTGCAACTGGGACACAACAGCGGCACAAAAGGCGATGACAATGTCTTCGATGAACTTATACCTGACCATAATATCCAGACCTACAGCCAGTTTCAGCAGGTCAGATTGACCCACACACTGTCGGCCGACCAGGAACTTTCATTCCAGTTTTATCATAACCAGAACAAGACTATTAATCGTTATAACAGCACACCGATTATGTCGCTGGGTGGCATCCAGCCCTTTTTCGACGAAAGCGTGAGGACAGATCGCTGGGACTTTGAATTCCAGAACATCCTGAAACCCACTGCATCGCTGCGACTGGTCTGGGGGTTTGGCGCCCGCAAGGACCAGGTAAACGGCCCGATGTTCTTCAATACGACGAACAACATCGAAAACGACTCACACCGGGTCTTCAGCAACGCGGAATATTCCCTGACAGACAAAACCCTGCTGAACGCCGGCGTCGTCTATGAAAAAAGCGACACCGGTGGAAAGAATATCTCTCCGCGTGCATCGATCAATCACCATCTTTACAAAAACCACACCCTGCGCCTGTCAGCATCGCGTGCTTACCGGGACCCTTTTGTCTTTGAGGAATCGCCCGACTACCGCTTTCCCCTGGCAATCCCGAACAACGTCCTGTTCTTTGATGCCGGCAATATTGATCCCGAACGAATCACCTCCTACGAAGTCGGTTATGTCGGTGACTTTCCACGCGCTCACACGTCAGTGGATGCCCGTTACTTCCACGACAACCTGGACAAGTTGATCGGTATCGGTAAAACCGCCCTGGCCACCGGCCTGGATGGCACTGCCGGGTTCTTCAGCAATTCCGGCACTGTCAGGATCAGCGGAGTTGAACTATCCGCCCGCTACCGGCCGGGGAACGGCAACCACCTGAACATCAGTTACACAAGGCAGAATATCACCAGCAAAAACCGGAACGGCACCAATTACGAGGATTCCGGCCCGTCTGACATGCTGAATATCCTTGCCATCCACAATTTTTCCGGTGGCTACACTGCCAGTGCCGGTTATTACTACCTGTCAAAAATGAAAGAACTGGAAACCAATGGTATCCGTTCTGCGCAACATCGTACCGATCTCCGTATCGCCCGCACGATTTCAGGCGCAGGACAGAGCCTCACTTTTGCCTTTGTCATACAGAACCTGTTTGACGACGATGAAGACACCCGCCTGCGAAACAACATTGATCGACGCGCCTACGGCTCCATCAGCATCAATATAAAGTAGTATCAAGATGTTACTGTCAGACTCAGGATCCGGGATATCAAAATACGGTATACATTACTGTCTGTCCGTGTTGCTGACCGCAGCAGCGTGCATAATGGTTTATTTCTCTACCCCTGAACACCTTCATGCGGCCACAAAGGCCAACATCCTTTTTGTCAGCAGCCAGACTTCCACCCCCTATCTCCGCTTCATTGAGCAAACCCGCCAGGGACTCCGGACAGACAGCACACTTCAGCTGAATATCACATCGTTATCTGCCAGCCAGCTGACTACCGGCACCCCACACAACCCGGACCAGCCCTATGACCTGGTGATTGCACTGGGCAGGCAGGCTGCCGAGGCCATAGCACAGTGGAACCCTGCAACACCGGTACTCTATACCCTTATTCCGAAAACCACCTATGACAGCCTGGAAAAAACGGGGCGCCTGGCATGCCCTGACAAACAATGCACTGCCATCTATATCGATCAACCCATCAAACGGCTTATCCGCATCCTGGACGCTGCATTTCAGGGAAAACGCCACCTTGGCGTATTGCTCGGCCCTTCATCATTGCAACAACGAGATACGCTTGTTGATCAGGCGGGTAAGGCCGGTTTCACGCTGCACACCGAGACAGTCCGAAACCAGGATGAACTGCTGCCCGCGCTGAACCGTATCCTGGAAAAATCCAGGTTGCTGCTCGCCATTGCGGACCCCGTCGTCTATAACCGCCGGACAGCCAAAAGCATCCTGTTGACAACCTACCGCCACAAGGTACCTGTTGCTGCCTACTCACGTGCCTATGCCGATGCCGGCGCTACACTGTCGATCTATTCGACACCGAAACAACTTGCCAGACAGACCGCCGGCATCATCAGGGCATTTTTTTCGAGCCGAAAACCCGGACTGCCCACACCACGGTATCCGCAGCATTACAGCATCCGTATTAACCAGCATGTTGCAGAATCACTGGGGCTGGATTTCGCAGCCAACCTGGAACTCCAGTCGATCATAAAAGAAGCCGAAAATGAATAGCCTGAATATTCAAAGAAAAGTACTTCTGGTGACATTGCTGCCACTGATGATTACCGGCCTTCTGCTGTCGTCATTTTTTATATGGAGTCAAATCTCCGGTATCGATACCGCGCTCGATACCAAGGGCCAGTCGATTGCCAACCTGCTGGCACCTGCCGCGGAATACGGTGTTCTGTCCGGCAACGAAACAGCCCTGACAAAACTGATCTATGTCTCTGCGAACGACCCGGATGTCATGGCCATTATTGTAATGGATGAACAGAATCAGCCTATCGTACACACTAACCCTTCCGGCTGGACCGGGCTCGAGAAGATCATCCATTCCGATGACAAGTCACTGTACAAAACCTTCATGACCCCCATTTTCTACACCAACCTGGCAGTCGATGACTATGAATCAGACACTTCGGTGACGAACGGGTCCAGGGTAACAACCGATTTAATCGGAAATGTTCTCGTTGTGGTCAACCGGCAACGGGCCATCGAGCAGCAGACCGACGTGCTGATCAATGGCTTGCTGATTACTGCAATTGCCTTGCTGATCACGGCCTATTTCGCCAGCCTGATGGCACGCAGTGTAACCTCGCCTATCCGGTCTCTCACTTCAGTGACAGACGCCATCAGTAACGGCCAGCTTGAGAAACGCATTGCAGTCGATACGGGCGGCGAGATCGGTATATTGCAGAAAAGCATTAACTCAATGGCATCATCCCTTCAACAGGCTCGACAGAAAGAAACCGAGCGCGCCACAGACGAACTGTTCATCGAGAAGGTGAAGGCACAAACTACACTCGAATCACTCGGTGAAGGTGTTATCACCACTGACGCATCGGGCACGATCACCTACATGAACCCGGCCGGGGAAAAACTGACCGGCTGGACATCCAGCAGCGCATTGCGGCGTCCCCTGCATGAAGTATTCAAGGTTATTTCCTCAAACACCCATGTGCCGGTCGATTACCCGGTCTACGATTGTATCGAAGGCGGAAACACCATCCACCATGATTTTCTTCTGACACTCACCCGCCACGATGGGAAGGAATTCATTATACAGGACACCGCCACGCCGATCCGAGACAGTCACGACAACATTATCGGCATGGTTCTGGTGTTCCACGACTTTTCCAAACTGCACCGTATGTCAGAAAGACTCGCCTACCAGGCCTCGCACGATGACCTGACCGGCCTGCTGAACCGGCGTGAGTTTGAGGCCCAGCTGTCCAGGGCGCTGATAGAAGTGAACGATGAATCCACTGAACACGCACTGTGTTATATCGACCTTGACCAGTTCAAGATCGTTAACGATACCTGTGGCCACAAGGCGGGCGATGAACTACTCAGGCAGGTGACGCTGCAGATCAGGAAGAAAATCCGCAGTCACGATGTCTTCGCACGTCTGGGCGGTGATGAGTTCGGCATCATCCTCAAGGACTGCTCGTTGGACAGTGCCGAAAAACTGGCCACGGTCATCAAGGATGCCACCAGTGCTTTCCGCTTCACCTGGCAGCAACACACCTTTGAAATCGGTGCCAGCATCGGCCTGGTTCCCATCACCCATGGCCACGCAACCACCAGCGACCTGATGATGACGGCCGACTCTGCCTGCTATGTGGCAAAGGACAAGGGCAGAAACCGCATTCATATCTATGAACCCACCGATGAAGATATTATCCAGCGCACCGGTGACATGCAGTGGCTGCAGACACTGAACAAGAGTATCGATAACGATAGATTTGTCCTGTTTGCCCAGCTGATTTCACCGATCAGCGACGTAGCGGGCCTGGGCAGACACTATGAAATCCTGATCCGCATGAAAGGCATTGAGGGCGATCTGGTTCAGCCGGGTCTGTTCATCCCCTCTGCTGAACGTTACCAGTTGATGACCTCTATTGATAAATGGGTCGTGCGTAACACCTTTGGTGCACTGGCGAAATCCGGTCTTTCCGGTTTCAGCTCCGGCCCGGACATACCCGGGTTCAGTCTTAACCTGTCGGCCCAGTCATTGACCGATAACAGTTTCCTGGGCTATGTGGTCGAACAGTTTGAAGACAGTGACATCAACCCCGCCCTGATCACCTTTGAAATTACTGAAACTGCCGCGATCGCCAACCTGGCACGCGCGACCGAAGTAATCGACAAACTGAAAGCACTGGGCTGCCGCTTCTCACTGGATGACTTCGGCAGCGGGCTCAGCTCTTTTGCCTACCTGAGCAATCTGCCTGTGGACAACATCAAGATCGACGGTCATTTTGTCCGCGATATCGCAGACAATGCTGTCAGCCGTTCCATTGTCGAGTCCGTTGCACAGATTGGCCGGGTGATGGGTGTAAAGACTATCGCGGAATTTGTTGAGAATGACAGCATCCTCCAGGAAGCCAGAGACTGCGGTATCGATTTCGCGCAAGGCTACGGTATAGAACGTCCACGCCCGTTGCGGGATATACTGGCCGGTATCGATTCCACCCGAACAACCTGATCCTGACGCCTCACGGGACATACAGGACGCTTGACCAGGGTCTGTGCAATCCTGTCACTGAGCAGCGCCAGCGCATCGTCCAGCCCCTGCACATAAGCGCCATAGTCGCGACCATCCAGCGGCGACTCAAGGGTAAACCGGTACACGCCAACCAGACATCCCCGGCTTCCTGCCTTTAATCGCCAGCTGCCCTGCAGTACGACATTCCGGCCGAGCGTGCCATCAAAGCGCTGAAACTGTATCGAGACACGGTAATCCGTATCGATACTGCTGCTGCCTGCAGGAACCACTACACTGCCGTCAAGCCGGTCGGACAGGTTCTGTAACAGCACCTGTTCCACATTCGCGCGCAGGTCACCCGCCCAGCGGTGAAACTCTGCAAATTCCACACGCCCTGGTTCAGGGCGTGTTGCGATCTGCGGGCGAAGTACGATATCCGGCAACGATAACGGGCCGATCAATACGGATGGCGATGAATGACTGCCTGCCGGTGCAGCGGGTACAGGGTTGAGGACATAAAATGCAGAGTGCTGTGTCTTACCGCCCAGGCTGCATCCTGCAAGCAAAATCACCACTAGCAGCCCTGCAATCCCTCGTGGCTTCATGGTGCTTCACCCTTCCCCGTGAGCAGTGACTCCGGGTGCCGCTCCAGGTAATCGGCCATCAGGCGCACGGCGCGCGCCGCCTGCTGCAATTCGCGCACGGCAGCATAAAACTCTGCGCCCAGCGCTCCTTCTTCAGAAACCAGCGCATCCACCCCGCGCATGGCTTCATCTGTCGCATCCAGCGCCACCCGTGTCTCCTCGACCAGCGACGGCAAGGCCCTGTTGGCCGTCTGTGCAAGCCTGTTCAGCGACACCATCATTTGATCGGCATTGCGCACCATTTGTTCCAGCGGCAAGTTCTCAAGTCTGGCCAGTGTCCGGGTCAGCGCCTCGCTGATCTGTTCGAGTTCTCCGCTAACCGCAGGAAGAACAGGATCACCGTCGCGTAACACCAGCTCAACCGGTTTGGCTTCCGGCATCAGTTTCAGCGCGACAAGTTTCTGGCCGGTCAGCAGGTTACTCGTTTCCAGGCGGGCTCGCAGACCGCGGGCAAGCAGTGCTTTAACACGCGCTGCAACGGCTTTTTCAAGTGCACTCCCCTGTACACCATTACGTTCTTCCGGACGCAACATACCCTCCGCCTCAAGATCAATAAAAACAGTACGTACCGTCCGCACTTCATCCAGCTCGAGATAGGGATCAATCTGCATCACGGTACCCACCCGCACGCCCATTAATTCCACAGGCGCACCCACAGAGAGCCCCCGCACATCACCTGTCAGGTCAACACGATACCTGTAACCACGTGCAACCGGTTTCTCCCGGGTACGGGCATAATTCGGGTAGAGGCGGAAAACAGTATCTTCCGGCGCCTGCCGGTTTCCCAGCAACGGCAGCGGTGTCTCAAATGCAATCCCCCCGGACAACAATGCGGCAAACGATTCCATTTCAACCGTCACGCCGCTGGAATCGAGCGACACATCGACTCCCCCCACATTCCAGAAACGCGAACCGACGCGCACATAGGCATCGTGTGGCGCCTCGATAAATACATCAACATCGACGAATGAGTGATCTTCAACCAGCCGGTAGCCGGTTACCTGACCGACCGGTATCTGCCGGTAGTAAACCGGTGCACCGACAGACAATGAGGCCGCTTCCTCCGCGCGCAGGTGGTATACCGTACCGCGTTCGTTGGACTTGATAACCGGTGGCGTTTCCAGGCCGACAAACTCCCGGGTCTGTTCACCCTTCTTGCCCGGGTCCATGGCGACATATGCCCCGCTGATCAAGGTTCCAAGCCCGCTGATTTCACCGGAATCGACACGTGGACGCACCACCCAGAAACGGGTCGACCCGATGAGGTGTCGTTCCATACCGGGCACCATCTCTACGGTAACCCGCACATGCGAAAGGTCATCGGCAAAACGCACTTTCCTGACCTTGCCGACGACGACATCCCGGTATTTGACCAGTGTTTTTCCCTCATCAATACCTTCCGCCGTCTGAAACTGGATGACAATCTCCGGTCCTGTTTCGACAATGGCCTTGACCACCAGCCAGCCGCCAATCATCAACGCAATCAACGGCAACAACCAGACGAAGGAGATCCCCTTGCCCCGATCTTCCACCACAGCTTCCGGTACCTCGTCTGGAACAGCCGTCCTGTCGCTTTCAGTCATCGGCAATCTCCCTCGTGGTCCCAGATCAGGCGGGGATCAAAACTCATCGCCGCCAGCATTGTCAGAATGACCACGGCAGCAAAGGCCCGGGCAGCCGGCCCCGGTGTGATATCGGCAAGCACCCCCAGGTGTACCAGCGCCGCCAGTAATGCGACCACAAACACATCCACCATCGACCAGCGCCCCACCAGCTCTGTTACGCGGTACAGGCGTGTCCGTTCACGTCGCCCCAGCTGCGACTTCCGATGCACAGACAGCAACAGGTACACCAGCACAATCATCTTCAGCAACGGAACCAGCACACTGGCCACGAACACCACCAGCGCAATGGGCCAGTCGCCATGCATCATCAGGCGAATAACGCCACTCATAATGGTATCGGGCTGCCCTGAGCCGAGATACGTGACGGTCATGATCGGCAGCAGGTTGGCGGGGAAATACATGATGACGGCCGCCAGCAACAGCGCCCAGCTGTGGGAAAGGCTGGCCGGCTTGCGCGAATGTACCCGCGAACCGCAGCGCGTACAGCGGGCGACCCGCGCAGCAGGCAGGCGCAACAACTGGCTGCAGACCGGGCAACTGGCCAGGCCGAGACATTTAGCCCGCACGGTACTGCACCCCCATGCGCTCCATTCGGGTCCAGATAACATGCGGCTCAAACAGGGACAGTGCCATGGTCGACACCACGATAAGTGCAGTGAAGGCATACAGCGCCGGTCCGACAACCAGGTCTGCCATATCAGACAGCTTTACAGCCGCCACCAGCACCCCGACCATAAAGACATCCAGCATTCCCCACGGCAACACGCGACCGATCCACACCATAATATGCCGCAGGCCAGGCAGGGGCCGGCACATTTTCACGGCCACCAACACATATAATGACCCGGTTACCAGCAGAACAGGACCAATCACCGTGGTAATCAGCACCACGATCCCGGTTTCGCCCATGCCCGCCTCATAAAGTGCGCGTGCCGTTTCAGGCAGGGTGGTTTCCTGCAGACGTCCCTGTATTTCAAGGGTAAGAAATGGCAGAAAGTAGGCCAGCAGCATCAACAACAGCGCGCTCATATTCAGCATGATGGGTAGCATCAGGCCCCCAACCGGATTGCGTGCCAGCAAGGCATCACAGCGATAACAACGCGCAATCTGCCCTGGCGCCAGCACCCTGATGTACTGCAATTCATCACACTGGTGACAGGCCACCAGCTCTCGCGCAGCACTTCGGCTTACGCCACAATCAGGCATAAGGGTTGCGCCGCTGGTCCATGTGCCCGCCACCTGGCCGGACTACTGTTATCATGCCCTTGATACTATAGCGCTGGCGACAGGCCGGCAACCCGGTCCACGGGCCGCTGGACCAGAGAACCCTTGCCTACCCCGGGAGTAAAAACATGCCAACTGACCGCCTGACCGAAGCCCTGGAGCGCTTCTACAAGCTGCAAAAGGAACTGGAAGCGGAAATTGACCGCCTGCTGCAGGAAAAGCGCGAACAGTTCCACTACCACCTGGAGCGCGGCAAGGTGCGTTTTGAACAGGGGATGCGGGCACTGCACAAACGCAAACGGATCAGCGCATGGCGTTACCTGACGCATGCGCAGATCAAGCATATTATTTCGGCCCCGATCATCTACAGCGTATTCTTCCCTTTCCTGGCACTGGATATCGCGGTCACAATCTACCAGCATATCTGTTTCCGCCTGTACGGCATTCCGCTGGTGCGCCGCTCGGATCATATTGCGATTGACCGCCATCACCTCGCCTACCTGAACGCGATTGAAAAGTTCAACTGCATTTACTGCGGCTACGGGAATGGCGTGGCTGAATACGTTCGTGAAGTCTCGGCACGGACCGAGCAGTACTGGTGTCCGATCAAACATGCTCGCCGCACACGTGACCCGCACTATTTGACAGAGCACTTTTTCGATTACGGTGATGCCGATGCCTGGCGTGAAAAGATGGGGGCACTGCGCAAGGACTGGTCAACGATAGAAGCACCGGAATTACCCGACGAGTCAGAAAAATAGCACAAAAAAAACGACAGCCCGAAAGCTGCCGTTCCTTTACAACCTCTGTACCGGATAATCAGGCGGCGAGGCGTTCCTTGATGGCATTGATCACGTCTTCGCTGTTGGTCGCGTTGACGGTGATGCACAGGCCTTCATTCTCATAGAAACCGATCAACGGTGCAGTCTTCTCGTTGTAGGTTTCCAGGCGGTGGGTGATGGCTTCCTCGGTCTCGTCTTCGCGCTGGATCACCGGGCTGCCGCACTTGTCACAAATGCCTTCCACCTTGGGCGGGTTGCTCTTGACGTTGTAGATGGCCTGACAATCAGCATTGGAACAGGTACGACGCGTCGTCAGACGATCCAGGATGACATCACGGGGCACGTCGATATTGACGGCCATGTCGAGCTTGATGCCGAGCTTGTTCAGCAGTTCCTTGAGGGCTTCGGCCTGCGGAATAGTGCGCGGGAAACCGTCGAGCAGGAAACCCTTCTCACAATCCGGCTCCTGCAGGCGTTTTTCCATAATGCCCATGATCAGCTCGTCCGGCACCAGGTCGCCGGCGTTCATGTAGGCCTGGGCCTGCTTGCCCAGCTCGGTGCCGGCCTGTACAGCGCCACGCAGAATGTCACCGGTGGAAATCTGTACAGAACCATCCAGCTCGGTCAACATTTTGGCCACGGTACCCTTGCCGGCACCCGGCGCACCTAAAAGAATCAGTTTCATTGCGTGTTCCTCTTGAACGGTAAATAAAATCGGGGTTTTCGGCAGCAGGTCTGCCCGGGCCGAAAATGCAGGTGCGCATTGTGCTTGCGAAGGCGCGGGCAATCAATAGCCGACGCCGTTTCCGCCCCGGGTTCAGCCGGAAAACATTAATTCACTTATGTTTGTTATGGGATTAACCCCGGCGAGGCTAGAGGTGGGAAACCAGCCGCGCATCGGGAATGGTCCGGCGCAAGGCCTCGGTAATCTCGAAGCGAATACCCGCCACGGGCCGGATCGAGACCCACAGCAGGTTCAGCTTGAGGTTCAGTTCTGCAAACACCACCGCATCGCCAAAATGGGCCAGGGTGCCATGAATCTCTTTCAGGGTTTGCTGGATACGCAGCCGGGATTTCTTGCGTAACCCCGGAATAACCACCATGAAATCCGACAACGGCTTGCCGTTTTCATCAAACACCGGGGCACGTTTACGCAACGGTTCGGACGCATCGAGAATCGGCAGCAGTGTCACGCGCGGCAGGCTCATACCCTGACTATAGACCGCGCATCCCTGGCTGACAATAACCCCCCGGCTTTGCTAGTATGCCCGCCAGAAAGTCCCGGTAGCTCAGCTGGATAGAGCAAGCGCCTCCTAAGCGCTAGGTCGGAGGTTCGACTCCTCTCCGGGACGCCAAATTATCAATCCTGTTGCGGTAATGCCAGGCACCTGATACCACCCGAATGATTCGGCTTTCTACTCAGGCCTTACGCCGCACTTCGATGACGTTGGGCAACTGACCGATTCGGCTGAGTACGCGACTGAGCTGACCGATATCAGTCACCTCGACGTGCATTTCCATGCGCGCAATCATGTCCTTGCCGTCTGTATTGGTGTTGATCCCCGTGACATTGATCTTGTCATTGGCCAGTACAGCCGAAATGTCACGCAGCAAACCAGGACGGTCATAGGCCTGGATGCGGATATCCACGGGAAACACCCGCTCAGGCGTGGCACCCCACTCGACGTCGATCAGGCGATCGCGGTCGTCTTCCTTCAGGCGCAGTACATTGGGACAGTCACTGCGATGGATGGTGACACCGCGCCCGCGTGTGATGTAGCCCACGATTGAGTCGTTGGGCACAGGATTACAACAACGTGCGGTCGTGGTGAGCAGATTACCAACACCCAGTATGCGGAAACCTTCCTGTGCCGACCTGTCGCTGCGCTTGCCGATGATTGGCAGGGCATGGGGTTCATCGTCAGAACGCTCCAGCTCCATCAGGCTACTGACGACATGGCCATAGGGCAGGTCACCGCGCCCCAGTGACGCCATCAAACCATCGACATCAGTGAAGTTGAGTTTTGCTGCCACTTCCCCCAGCCGTTGCCCGGACAGACCCAAGCGGTGCAATTCCCGTTCCAGCGCGGTACGCCCGGCCGCGATATTGATTTCGCGATCCTGCAGCTTGATCCAGTGGCGCACCTTGGCGCGCGCGCGCGATGTCTTGAGATAACCCAGGTGCGGGTTCAGCCAGTCGCGACTGGGATGCGCCCGCCGTGCGGTCAGTACTTCAACCTGTTCGCCACTCTTCAATACATAGTTGAGCGGTACGATCCGGCCATTCACCTTTACGCCACGACAACGGTGTCCGACATCGGTATGGATGTGGTAGGCAAAGTCCAGCGCTGTCGCCCCTGCCGGCATGTCGATGACCTCGCCCTGCGGGGTCAGCGCGTAGACCCGCTCCTCGACGGATTCGGATTTGAAACGGTCGACAAACTCGTGCGCCGACGGTTCCTCCTCTTTCCATTCCAGCAACTGGCGTAACCAGGCAATCTTTTTCTCGAAGCCTTCGTCATAGCGCGAGCCTTCCTTATATCGCCAGTGCGCGGCAATGCCGAGTTCGGCATGTTCGTGCATTTCCCGGGTACGAATCTGTACCTCGACCGGCTTGCCCTCCGGCCCAATCACGGCAGTGTGCAGCGAGCGGTAGTTGTTCGCCTTGGGGTTGGCAATATAGTCGTCAAACTCGTGCGGAACGTGTCGCCACAAGCCATGCACGATACCCAGCGCGGTGTAACATTCCGCCGTAGTGTCCACCAGTACGCGGACAGCCTGAACATCAAAGATCTGGTGGAAGTCGATATTCTTGCGCCGCATCTTTCGCCAGATACTGTAGATATGCTTGGGTCGCCCCACCACATCCGCCAGGATACCGGCCCGATCGAATTCCTCGACCAGGCTTTCCTTGACCAGTTCAATGTGACGCTCACGGTCGATGCGCCGCCCGTCGAGCAAGGCGGCAATGCGGTGATAGGCGTCGGGATCAAGATAGCGCAACGCCAGGTCTTCCAGCTCCCACTTGACCTGCCAGATACCCAGGCGGTTGGCGAGCGGCGAATAGATATCCAGTGTTTCACGCGCGATGCGCCTTTGCCGGTCTTCACCGAGATGGCGCAGGGTGCGCATATTGTGCAGGCGATCAGCCAGCTTGATGAGCACCACGCGCACGTCCTCCGCCATGGCCAGCAGCAACTTGCGGACATTCTCGGCGCGCCCCTGGTCCAGCTGCTGCTGTTCCTGCAGGGGCTCGCGGATTTCACTGATCCGGCCCATCTTGGTGACGCCATCGACAAGATTTGCCACCTTGTCACCGAATTCCTCGCGGATATCGTCAAGACTGACAGGGGTATCCTCGACCACATCGTGAAGAATGGCGGCGGCTACGGCTTCGTGGTCAAGCTGGAGGTGGTGAACAATTTCGGCGACAGCCAGGCAATGTACAACATAGGGCTCGCCGGATGCCCGGGTCTGGTCACGGTGGGCTTTTTGCGCGCGATCGAGCGCCGCGCGAATCACCTGTTGTGCAGATTCATCGCGCCCGAAGCTGACGGACGACAACCAGTTGTCCACATCCGGTAACTGGCCATCGCTCGGCGTCGTGGTTTCCGCGCGTGCTACCATATATATACTCCAGTGTAGCCGCAGAACCCGACTCTCGCTAATCGTCGTCCGTTGCTGCGGCTTTCAAATCTCCAATCAGTTGTTCAACAATCTGCCCCAGGCCCTGCTGCATGGCATCGGCCAGCGCGTGCATATCGCCCCGCTGTGAATCGATCTGCCGGCGATAGACTCTGGTCCATATCGGGTGCCCGTCACGGGTGCTGCGCAGCACAGCTTCAAGCTCGACATCGGCAACGGTGCGATCCGCATCGATCAGTGACTCGAAACGACGCACCTTTACGGCAAGCTCGTAACGAAAGTGCGGGCGCCGGCCTTCCATTTCAACCCGGTCGGCTACACCACTGCGGCGGATAGCATCCTGCAGAACCTGCTGTACCATCCGCGGGGGCTGGTCGGCCCAGAATTCATAGTGGTAACGCCCCAGTTCCAGCGGTCGACGGGTGTCGCGGTAAAGCATCGCGCGACCGTTGCGCAGCGGGTCTGCGCTGATATGCGCAATCGAAAGCCCGCCCTTCAGCAGTGGCTGCGGATACACCGTGGCGATGACTGGACTGAGTTCATAAAAGCGGTCTTCCGGTACGGGCGTGCCGACAGAGCAGGCTGCCAGTACCAGCAGCAGAAACCCTGTAACCGTCCATCTAGCGATCACGCTGCACCCCCTTGTCCCGCGGCGCGGCGCCACCCAGCAGACTGCCCGGGTTTTCCCGTATCTTGCGGCTGAACTCGCTCATGTTACGGCTGGTGTCGTCCATGTTTTGCAGGATGCCGTCACTGTAACGCGACACCTGGTCGAGGATATGACGAAGTTCAGCCACCGCCTGCTGCATGTCCGGTCCACTTTCGCTGAGCAGGGCGTCGAGCTTCGCCATCAACGCCTGGGCATCCCGCTTGACCTCTGCCAGGCCCGCCGTCAGTTCGCTGAGGTCTGCGGAGGCCTTGTCAACATTGGACAGTATGCGCTTCGCCTTGTGCGCACCGTCGTCGTCCAGAATACTGGAAAGGTGCGAGGCACTCTCGTCGAGGCGCCCGACCAGGTGTTCGACGTCAGACAGAATGACGGGCACGCGCGTTTCGAGCACGCCCCCGACCTGCTGCACTGTTTTGTTCAGTGACTCGATGAGAGGCCGTATTGAATGCTCACTCAGGTCACCGAAATCACCTGCCACCTCGCCGATAATGGCAAACAGGTCGATACCCTGTTCGCCATCAATCTGGTCACCCGGCTGCAAAAACTCGGCAGAATCTCCCTCGGAAATATTCACTACCGTGTCCGCCAGTAAACCTTCCGAATAGATACGCGCAACGCTGTCGGCCGGGATCTTCCAGCCCTTGCTGACTTCCAGTGCCACACGATAGGCGATACCCTGTTCACCACGCAGCGGCTCGATGCTCTCCACCTGCCCCAGCACATAGCCTTCGTAGGTCACCAGCGTGCCGTCCGACAGACCGGCCACATTACGGTACATCGTATAGTACACATCGCGCTCACCGCCCCCGTTACTGATCCGCAGCAACGCCCAGAACAACAGCGCGAGACCTGCCAGTACAAACAGGCCGACGGAAAAATAATTGATGGTATCGCGTTTCAAATCCGTACTGCTCCCTCGGTGAGCCGGTGCAGGTAATCATCCACATCGACGACTTCGTCCTCTGATGTCCGTGTCAGCAGGTTCCGTACCCGGGTGTTGTCCGAGTTACGCACCTCGTCGACCGTGCCAACCAGAAGAATACGCCCGCGATCCAGCACGGTAATACGATCGGCAATCTTGAAGGCGCTTTCCAGTTCATGCGTCACCACCACAATGGACACCTTCATGGCGTCGCGAATGCGCAGGATCAGGTTATCGAGATCGGCTGCAACCACCGGGTCCAGGCCGGCTGACGGTTCGTCAAAAAACAGAATGCTCGGGTCCATCACAATGGCGCGCGCCAGCGCCGCCCGCTTGACCATGCCACCGGACAGCTGTGCGGGCATCAGGTGTTCATACCCGGCAAGGTTGACCACCTCCAGCTTCATGCGGCTCATGATCTTCATGGTGTTCTCGTCGAGTGAAGTATGTTCACGCAACGGCATTCGCACGTTCTCGCCCACATTCATGGAATTGAACAGGGCCCCGCCCTGGAAGGACACGCCGATCTTCCTGCGTATTTCCATCCACTCACGACTGCTCAGGGAATTGATACTTTTCCCGAACAGGCGGATATCGCCACCGTCGGCGCGATGCAGGCCTAGCAGATAACGCAACAGGGTAGACTTGCCGGAGCCACTGCCACCCATGATAACCATGATCTCGCCGGCCTCGACGGACAGAGACACATCATCCAGTATTTTCTGATCACCGTAACAGGTCACCAGGTTGTTCACCTCGATGACGGGTTGCGGTGCGGCTTGTGAAGTGGTTGCATTCATCTCAACGACTCAGGAAAAACGTGAAGATCATGTCGGCCACGACAATCGCGGCAATACACAGCACCACAGAGCGGGTTGTAGCGCGCCCCAGGCCCTCGGCACCGCCACTGGCGTTAAAACCGTTACTGGTTGCAACCAGTGTAATCAGTACCGCGAACACCACACTTTTGGTGAGACCCTGGAAAATATCGCCCGGTGACAGTTCGACAAATACACGCGAGATGTAGGTGTCCAGACTGATGTGCAGTTCGATCACGGAAATCACACCGCCACCCAGAATGGCCATGGCATCGGAAAGCATCGCCAGTACCGGCATCATCAGCAACATCGCGGCAAGAATCGGGGAAACCAGGTAGCGCACCGGTGATACACCCATGACACGCAGTGCGTCGATCTCCTGCGCCATCTGCATGGTGCCAATGCGTGCGGCGATGGCCGAGCCGGAGCGACCGGCGACCACTATGCCGGCAATCAACACGCCAAACTCGCGTGTCACCGACATGGCAATGCCGGATATCACCTGTGATTCAGCACCGAAATCACGCAGGGTATATATACCCTGCATGGCCATCATGGCGCCGTTGGCGAACGCCAGGATGGTGACCACCGGAATGGCCTGCACACCGATAGTCATCATTTCCTGAACAATGGCACGCAGGCGAACCCGCTGTTGCAGCCAGCGACCGGCCAGCAGCCAGACAATGCTCTCGACCAGCAGGGCCGCGCCATAACCAAAGTCCTCGACACCGGATACAAACTTGCGTCCGACCAGTTCGCTCAGCTGGCGAAAACGGTTTGACTCAATCTCAGCTGTCATTTCCCAGCCGCTCGTTCAGTGAGCTGTAAATTTTAAATACCTGGTCGAGTCGCGCCAGGCGCAACACGCTCATGGCCGCCTCGCTGACACCGATCAGGCCAAATTCAAGATCCTTGCCCCGCGCATACTGGAAGCCCTCCACCAGGCTGGCAACACCGGAACTGTCGATATACTCCACATCCGACAGATCCACCATGACATGCCTGTTTTTCTTCAGGCTGTTCAGAATCACCTTGCGCGCATCGGGCGAATTATTCAGATCGATTTCGCCGCTCAGCATAACAACGGAAAAACCCTGTCTGTCTTCAACCGGAAATGTCATCGTCTTCTCCCTGTTCCCTGGTAAACAGTTTCATTTCAAAAAGATTGCCGCCATCGGCTGGTGGCTCCACGAACCCGCACTCGTCCATCAGACTGTTGATCAGGTAAACCCCGAGACCACCCGGACGGATATCGTCGAGTTCGCGTGAACGCACCTGTTTGATATCAACCGGGGCAGCGTAATCCCTGATACGAATCACCAGTGCACCCTTTTCCTGCAGGACACTGACATCAATCTGCCCGTCCGGCTCCATGTCATAGGCATGCTGGATCACATTCATGCACGCCTCGTTCACAGCCAGCACCATGGCTTCAGTCTGTGATTCATTCAGGCCGGCAAGACCTGCTGTATCGCGCATGACACTGCGCAACAGACGCAATCGACTGGCGCGTGAACAGAAGCTCACTGTCACCAGCGTTTTACCGCATTCCATGCTATTTCTTTCCTTCAATAATCATCAGTGTCAAATCATCTTCCAGTACGCCATCAGCCGCCACCACCGTATCGGCGATAATGCGTGGACGTTCGCTCAGGGGCACGCTGGCATGTTCTTTCAGCACCCGGATCAAGCCTTCCCGTTCCAGTCGTTCGCCATCGGCCATGCGCGCTTCCAGCAGGCCGTCTGTATACAGGTATAGACAACCGCCCTGGAGTTGGAAAGTGTCATTGGGGAAAACACTGTCCGGGCTGATACCCAGTGGTGGCGCCTTGGCCGGGTACTCGCCAATCAGCGCAACGCATCCCATATGCATCGCGGGCAGGTGTCCGGCGCTGGCCAATGTCACTTCGCCGCTGGCCTGGTCCACCACGCCGGCCAGCATGGTGACAAACATGCCGCGGATCGATGTCTCGAAGATCTCCCGGTTGATCATCGCCAGCAATTTGCCCGGATCGTGGATACCCTTGCCCAGACAACGGAACAGACTGGCGGTCTTGGCCATGAGCAGGGCGGCATTCATGCCCTTCCCGGAAACATCCGCGAGGCAAAAGGCCATTTTGTTTTCAGCCACCCGGTAGTAATCGAAGAAATCGCCCGAGACAGCCCTGGCGGAAAGGTTCAGGCCGGCAATTCCCGGCAAATTAACAGCCGCATCGGGCAACAGACTCTGCTGGACCTCGCGCGCCAGCTCCAGTTCACGATTCAACTCTTCCGCATAGCGGTCGCGTTCAACCAATGCCTGTTCGAGACGCCAGGTGAGTTCCTGGTAGCTGAGATTTTCCTCGGCAAGGCGCAGGTTGGCCTCACGCAGCACCTGGTCGAAAGTCTGCTGTTCACCCACCCGCATGCCCATGGCCGTGGCAGCCTCGGCCACCGATTCCGCCACTTGCTGCAACAGGTAGTCACTGTGTTCCGCGCTGGCATCAAAGTTTTCGGCCAGCAGCGTGCGTACCTGCTGGATGGCCGTACGTTTGTCCTGGCAGCGATACACTGAAGCCATCCAGTCGGCACAGGTTGCCACCCTGCAGAGCATCTTTGTCGCCGGCTCGGCGTCTTCGGGCGGACCATCGTGGTGATAGCCCATGGCAAATGCCAGGTCCGGCGGCAGGTCCCAGCTGTTGGCCAGCGTGAGCCCCACCTCATCGTGCGTTGAGTGAAACAGATCGACTTCGATATCACGGCGTTCGTCGGGCGTGGACTGCGCGAGCCGGTCCCAGTGCTCCACCTGCCCGGGGTTCAGGAACAACAGTACCAGCAAGCCAAAGTCCTGTAACAGGCCGGCCGTGAAGCACTCTTCAGGGTCAAGCCTGGCGAGTTCGGCGAGCATGCGCGCACTGACGGCACGCCGCAGCGCATCCTCCCAGTAAACATCGATATTGAACCCGGGGATCGCGTCGGAGCGCAGCGCGTCACGCATGGAAATACACAACACCAGGTTACGCAGTGCACGGTTACCCAGCACGGTGACGGCACGACTCACCGACTTCACCTGGCTGACCAGGCCAAAATAGGCCGAATTGGAAATACGCAGCAGTTCGGCGGTCAGTACCGGGTCGTTGGCCACCAGCCGGGCGAGTTCACGGCTGTCAACGCCCGTGCGTGAACTGGCCTGCACAATACGAATGGCATCCTTGGGAGGAGCGGGGAGGTCAGTCGGCCGCACCGTGTGTTCTGCAACAGTTTCTTCCATAACCTGTTGATCAAGCATCCTGAAGGGTTAATTTGCTCCACTTGTGAGCACATTAACGGCAAAAACGGCGCAATCTAGAGTGATTTTTTGACGAACGATCAATCGATTAGACATTATCCAGGATACCGGCGCAGCAACACCCGGGAACCCGCCCTAGACCAGCGATTCGAGCGTCGAGGGGAACTGCTCGGCAGCTTCTTCAAACGCAAAGAACAACTCGTCCTCAGTCAGGCCAACCTGTCCCGGTATAGCCTCGGGGATGCGGATTTCGGCGCGTGGCGAGCCCATGAAATTACCCTGCTCCGATTCGTTCACCAGGTGATTGGCAAGGAACAGGATATGCGCTTCGATACCGGCTTTCTCCGCCAGCTCGGGCTGGTGATGCCACTTGATGGAAAACACCAGCTCCTCCGGCAATTGCCAGGCATTCATCAGGTGTGCGGCAATACTGGCGTGGCTGAAACCAAAACGACTGATCTCGGACTGGTACAGCACCTCTTCATCACCATCGGCGATCAGCAGCAGATCACGCATGGCCTCGGGGCGCTGGTGGTAAAGGATCAGGCTGCCAATATCGTGCATCAGCCCGGCAACAAACAGGCGCTCCGGGTGCAACACACCGGCGCGGACTGCCAGTGCGCGCGCCAGCAAGCCCGTATAGACGCTATGGCGCCAGAACACCTCCATCTGCACCAGCTCATTGGGAATATTGTTAAACGATTTAACCGCCGAAATGGACAGTACCAGCTGGTACAGCTCGGTGGTTCCAATGACAGTAATGGCGCGACTGACTGTATCGATCTTGCGACGAAAACGATAAAAGGCACTGTTCGCCATTCTGAGCAAGCGGGCCGTGAGGTTCGGGTCGACCGAAACGACACCTGCAATGTCCGCCGCACTGGTCGAGGGGGAGTGGATCAGCTCAAACATCCGCATACAGACGTCCGGCGGAGACACCAGTCCTTCCACGTCATCGAGAAGACTGACGATGGATTCCTGTATGGCGGCATTACTGGCAATCAGGTTCTGACGGGGCATGGGCACACCAAGGGTTTTCGTTTCCCTAACTAACGACGCCGTGAAGAAAAACTGGAGATCGATAAAGAAACGAATTTTGCCGAATCGCTCACATATTCAACATTCCGGACATGATATTTATCTATTCCAGTCGTAATACAAACCGGAACATCAGGAAAGCGGGTATCAACATGTCTGAGTCAATCAAGAAAAATGTGGTCAACCTCGAGGACTACGGCCAGATACGTCGCAGTATCGGCTCCGGTCCTGGATCAAAGGCACTGCGGACGATTCGCGACCTGGCCACGGCATCACTGGAAAAGCACATCAAAACCATGATGGACAGCGTCGACGATGCGCTCTTCTCGCGCGCGGAAAAAGCCGAAAACAACATGATCCAGACGCAATACTTCGACGCCATGCGTGAACTGCGCATCATCCGCAAGGACATAGAGAGTGATTTCCTGGCGCAGTTCAAACATCATTTCGACCGGGGCATTCCCCGGCCCTCCTCAGCCACCGGGACAGGCGGCCTCAGTTTCGACAGCGAATCAGACCTCGGCCTGATCGATAAAAACGACCTTGAAGAAGACCTCGCCGTTTCCAACATGGTCAACAAAATCCGCAGCCACTGCCTGCAGTCCCTCTACGCGCTGGACAAACGTATCGGTTTTCTGATCGGCGACACCGACCTCGAAAAATTCGAAAACCCGATTGGCCCGGAGGCAATCTGCAACGCCTTCCGCGAAGCGGCAAAGCGCATCGAAACCGGACTGGAGATCCGACTCGTCATTTTCAAATTATTCGACAAGCACGTTGGCGTGAATATCGACGCCCTGTACCGCGAACTCAACCAGCAACTCATCAAGATGGATGTGCTGCCGGAAATTCGCACCAGCGTACGAAAATCCCCAAACCAGGCACGTCACCCCGGGCAGGGCACCGGACAAGCGGGCAACCAGGCGGCAGGCGATAGCGGAACGGGCTATACAGGACATGACGCTTCCGGCGGCGTGCCGGGACAACAAAACACGGGCGGCATACAGCACCAGGGTTACACGCAGTATGTGCAGCCCTCTATCAATGCCCTGACCTGTCTGCAGCAAGGCTGCGACCCGGTTGACGGCTACGGCCAGGCAACCGGCGCACCGGTGCCTGACCCGGCGCTTGTTCAAACAGGAACCGTGAACGTCCTGCGCAATATGCGCGATACCAGCATCATCCAGGACCTCGGCAAGTCCGGCACCATGACGCTCGATATTGTCGTTATGCTGTTCGACTATATCCTTGACGACCGTAACATTCCCGATGCCATGCGCGCACTCATCGGCCGCCTGCAAATCCCGTTACTCAAGGTTGCACTACTGGACAACAACTTCTTCTCCCGGAAGTCACACCCGGCCCGCCAGCTGCTCAACCGGCTGGCCTCAACCGGCGTTGGCTGGGATGAAACACAGGGCAGCGACGATCCGCTCTACGCCAAAATCGAATCGATTGTGCAGACCATCCTCGATGAGTTCGAAGATGACCTGGGGCTGTTCGAAAGGCTCCTGGCCGAGCTGGATGAATTCCTTGCCCATGAAGAAGAGCAGGCCGAAATCCGTGCCCGGCGTTCTGCAAAAGTCATGGAAGGTACAGAACGCGTGGCCGTTGCAGAATCAACAACCCTGGAAGAAATCCAGCCCAGGATCGAATCCAGTCTCAACCTCGATTTTGTTCGGGACTTTATTGCTACGCACTGGAAAAACCTGCTTTTCATCAGTTGCGCCCGCAATGGCAAGGACAGTGAAGAATGGAAACAGGCTGTTCAGACCATGGATGAACTGATCTGGAGCGTCAAACCCAAGACCACACCGGCTGACCGGCAGCGACTGGTGACTATTCAGCCGCGCCTGCTGGATAACCTTCGCCTCGGCATGGAACGGCTGTCCATCCCGCCCACGGAACGCGATGACTTTATCGCCAAACTGGTGCGCGCACATGGAAGAACTGCCATTAATAGCGACAACACGGAAGAAAACCCGCAACAAGCGAAAAAAAGTGAACAGCCGCCGGTTGAGGCACCGACTGAGACAGCGCCTGACAAGGTAAGGGAACCCGGCTCGGCACGCGCCATTGACGATGGCTTTACTGCCCGCGCCCGGCAAATGAAAGCCGGCACCTGGATGGAGTTTCGCGGCAAGAATGGTCAGCGCCTGCGCGCCAAGCTCAGCTGGATCAGCCCGATTACCGGCACCTGTCTGTTTACCGACCGCAAAGGACTCAAAGTCGGGAACTACACCATTGAGGAACTGGCGCACCTGATGCGCAGTGCCCGGGCGCGTCTCCTCAATGCGGCTCCACTGATGGACCGGGCTGTTCGCGTTGCACTGAAGGAATACGAAAAGAAATAATCTACCGGCCAGCCACTGCGATAAACAGGCTGATTGCACCAAACAGCAAGGGCTGGTGCAGCAGGTAGATCAGCAGGCTGTGCCTGCCGGAGAAAGCCAGCAAACGCACCGGGGCACTGTCTGCCGGTACTGTGTCGTCCAGCCGCTGCAGTCGCCTGTTGCGTAACAACACATCGCCTGCATAAATACCCGCCAGCACGACACCGAACCAGGGTAGCAGGGGAACATAATCTTCTGTTGCAGGCTTGTGGGTCATCAGGCCAATCCAGCGCCAGCCTGTCTGATCGAACCAGGGGAACTGCACGGCATTCCCGATCACCAGCAGCGCCACGCCAACAATCAGGGCAATCACCGGCCTGTGAACAAACACCAGGGCCAGCACGCTGGCCAGGGCAATAAAGTGCAGCACGCCAAAGAACACAACCCGGTCACCGAACTGCCACCACGTCGCAATACTCACCAGCAGGGCAGCACCGACAATGCGCAGCAAACGCGCCATAAAACGCGGGACATTAATGCCCTTTCGCGTAGAAAGCACCAGACTTATCCCGACCAGGAACAGAAACAGGCCCAGAATAAGGGTACGGAAGTTCAGCCAGAATGCATCGTTATAGAAATCAAAATCGGCATAACCAAAATGCGCAAGATCGAAACAGAAATGGAAAATAACCATCAGCGCAATTGCCACACCACGCATAACGTCAACGATAACCAGCCGTCGGGACTGGCGTGTCTGTTTTTCTTCAACTGCCATAGCCGAAACATACCAGAAACCGGGAGATTATGAACATTCGCCCGATTCGCCGGCTATCGCACCCTTAATCACGATACCTGTATAATTCGGGCCTGCAGCATGCCTGTCAGACGCATGCAACATACCAGGACGAACAAGGAGATCAATCATGAAAACAAACTCCCGGATTACCGGAGTTATGACACTGGCCTGCATCAGCATGCTGGCTGCACAGGACGCAACAGCACATCAGGCGGGCAAGGCAAACTCAGGTTATGTCGGCGATTCCGGCTCACACCTGGTCACAGATGGATTTGGCAACTGTGTAAAAACCGGGTTCTGGACCAGCGCAGATGCACTGGCGGACTGTGGCGACAAGACAAAAGAAATCGCGGCTGCACCTGCCCCCGCTCCCGTAGCAACTCCGGCTCCGGCACCGGCTCCCGTGCCAAAAGTTGTCACCAAATCGGTCTCCCTGTCAGCCGGCGCCCTGTTCGATGTCAACAGCGACGTAATCAAGGATGCCGGTAAAACCGAACTCCGCGACCTGGCTGCCCACATCAATCAACTGGCCGATGTACAGAGTGTTGATATTGTCGGTTACACCGACAGCTCAGGTTCTGCCGACTATAACCGGAAACTGTCACTGCGCCGCGCCACTGCGGTCAAGAACTTCCTGATGGACAATGGTGTGTCACCGAGGGTGATGACGACACTGGGGCTTGGTGAAGAAAAGCCTGTTGCAAGCAATGCGACCCCGGAAGGCCGCGCAAAGAACCGCCGCGTTGAAATCACCATTCGCGGCACACAGGCACAGTAAAGCGAAAACCTGTTCTCGGGCGCTGCGAACCAGGGAGGGTTGCGGCTGACGAGACAAACTATTCCTCTGCGATAGCACCACCACAACTGCTACCCTGACCGGCAGTGCAACCAAAACAGTGATCTGCCACGGCAATTTCCTTGCCTTCGACCGCTTCATCCGCAAGTGACGAGATGTGTACGCGCCCGCCCTGCCCGTTTCGCCAGGCAAGCCCCAGCATCTGGTTAAAGTCGCAGTCATACACATAGCCCTGCCAGTCAATACTGACCAGTGACCGGCACATCACGGTATTCAGGTTTTCGGGCTGGTGTGCATCCTTGAGCATATCCATGTATGTATCAAACTTGCCCTTGGATATCAGCGTGCTGCCAAAACGTTCAACCGGCATGTTGGCCAGCACGAACAGAGCACTGAACTCAATGCCGTAGCGTGTACGCAATGCCTCGCGGTAGTCAGCTTCCAGCTGCTGCTGGGGTGGAGGCAGCGAGGGGCCAACAGGGTTATACATCAGGTTCAGCACCAGCCCGGTATCCGGCCTGCCGTATCCCAGCCGGTTGAGTTGTTTCAGTGCCGACAGACTCTTTTCAAAAACACCGTCGCCACGTTGGCCATTGACATTCTCTTTCAGATAGCAGGGTAAAGACGCAACAATCTCAACCCTGTGCTCTGCCAGAAACACCGCCAGCGTCTCAAAGCCAGGCTCTGTGAGTATGGTGAGGTTGCAACGGTCCGTCACATGGATACCTTTCCGGATCGCCTGCTCTACAAGGTAGCGGAAACAGGGATTCATTTCCGGAGCACCACCTGTCAGGTCCAGATGCCTCACCCCCGAAGACGCCAGAAACCGCAACACGGCATCGACCGTATCCCGATCCATTTCCTCCTTGCGGTTAGGACCGGCATTCACATGGCAATGCAGACAACTCTGGTTACAGCGGTACCCCAGATTGACTTGCAGAGTGGTCAATGCGCCCCGCCTTATCCGGGGGAAGTTTGTGTTTTCGAGCAAGGGTAATGTGGCATGCATGGTCGGGATTATAGAGACATGGCGGTTTTTTGCCGAATATCAAGGCTATACCACCTGCATCTGTTCAAGATAGCCTTTGCTATCCTTTGACAAGCCCGGCGCCTTCCGGAATGCCTTGACGACAGTTTCCCGCAGCCTGCCCAGGCAGCAGCGCCATCACCTGAAGCCGTCAACCTCAGAAGCGGTATAAATGTGTTTGTTGATGCATACCCAAAGGTTCCATGTGGACCTTCCATGTGGACCAATTGGGTAATATAGAAACGCGAACGTACGGAATTAGCGTAAATTCAACATTTTTTCGGGAAATGGCGGAGAGGAAGGGATTCGAACCCTTGTGGGGCTAACGCCCCCAACCGATTTCGAGTCGGTGCCGGTATGACCGCTTCGGTACCTCTCCAGAGGTATTTCTACTTGAAAATCAACGGGAAGTAGCACAAGCTGGTGCTGCCTCGTTGAGCGGGCGCTATTGTACCCCAGCGTTTGCCAGGAAGGCTAAAATTTTCCACCGCCGGCCGCTAACCCGGGTAACTGCCAGTCATGACATAAAATTTTGGTTGTCCCCCTCCTTATGCGCCTTGTTCTGCTTCTGCCGGTTCTCCTGCTACTTGGATGCGATATTCAGAAATCGCACCTCGACCGCGTGTTGAGCCATGATGAACTGGTGGTGATTACGCGTAACAGTGCCACCACCTATTACCAGGGGCCATTCGGCCCGACCGGGCTGGAATACGACCTCGCCAAAGGCTTTGCGGAATTTCTCGGTGTCAAACTCCGGCTGGAAACACCCGACACGCTGGCGGCTATCCTCGATGGGATACAGTCCGGCCGGGGCGACCTCGCTGCCGCCGGCCTGACGGTAACCGAGGAGCGCAAACACATTCTCAATTTTGGCCCTGCCTACCAGCACATTACACCGCAGCTGGTCTACCGTAGCGGACGCCGTGCACCGAAGAGCCTTGAAGACCTGGGCGGCACCCTTGAGGTCGTGTCGCAAAGCAGCCATGCGGAAAAATTACGCAAACTGCAACAAACCTATCCCAATCTGTCATTCCAGGAAAACCCGGCGCTTGAAAGTGAGGAACTGCTGTACCTGGTCTGGGAACAGGTGATCGATTACACCGTAGCGGACTCCAATGAAATATCCATCAGCCGGCGATTTTACCCGGAGCTGCGCGTGGCCTTTGATATCAGCGCCCCGGAACCACTCGCCTGGGCATTCCCATCGGGCCAGGACACCAGCCTGCTGGACAAGGCCCGTGAATACTTCGACGAGCTGAACAAATCGGGAAGGCTGGAACAATTGCTCGACCACTACTACGGTTATGTCTCCAACTTCGACTATGTCGGCACCCGGCGCTTCATGAAACACATCAAGGAACGCCTGCCGCCGTTCCGTCAATGGTTTGAGGAAGCCGGCAAGGAAACCGGCGAGGACTGGCGGCTGCTGGCGGCGATGGGTTACCAGGAATCACACTGGAACCCGAAAGCAATTTCCCCGACCGGGGTGCGCGGCATCATGATGCTGACGCGTAATACCATGCAGCACCTCGGTATTAACAAAAGCCGCCACGACGCCCAGGCCAGTATCGAAGGCGGCGCGCTCTACCTCGCCAATATCAAGAAGAAACTGCCGGAACGCATCAAGGACCCGGACCGCACCTGGCTGGCACTGGCGGCCTACAACGTCGGCTTCGGCCACCTGGAAGACGCCCGCATTCTTGCACAGCAGGACGGCGCCAACCCGGACAAGTGGGCGGAGGTAAAAAAATACCTGCCGCTGCTGAGCCAGAAGAAGTGGTACAGGAAAACGCGTTACGGTTATGCGCGCGGACGCGAACCGGTGCGTTACGTGGAGAACATCCGCAGTTACTACGATATTCTGGTGTGGATTACCGACAAGGATCGCTTGCCGGTTGAAGTCTCGCCCGCGTTCCGGATCGATACGCCGGCGCTGTAACCGTCAGGCGACCTGCACGGGGATGGCGTTGCCCTGGCGAACGATGTGATTGTGCGCATCCAGGTACACCAGTTTCGGCTGGAAACCTGCAGCTTCCTGCTCGTCGAACACACCATAGGTACAAATGATAATGCGGTCGCCCGGATTGGCCTTGTGCGCAGCCGCGCCATTGATGGAAATAATGCCGGAACCCGCCTCGGCGCGAATCGCATAGGTGGTGAAACGATTGCCATTGGCAAGGTTGTAGATCTGGATCTGCTCGTACTCACGAATACCCGCCGCCTTGAGCAAATCACTGTCGATCGCGCACGAACCCTCGTACTCCAGCTCGGAGTGGGTCACATGGGCGTGGTGCAATTTGGATTTAAGCAGGGTGATCTGCATCCGTCGGGTTTCCTGAAATAAGTAACGCGGCCATTATCCCAAGTTCTACAGGGGCCTGCAAACCATCCACTCCGCTATTCGACGCGGATATTGTCGATTAAACGCGCCGCGCCAAGCCTTGCGGCGGCCAGAACCACGCAGTTCAGCTCACCAGGATCCACCGGTTGCAGGTTTTCGGCATGACGAATTTCCACATATTCCGGGCTGAAACCGGCCCTTTCCAGCGTTTCAAGCGCCGTTTTTTCCAGCGTGCGGTAGTCGGTTTTCTGCGCTCTGATCGCGCTAACGACCTGACCCAGGGTCTGGTACAGCAGCGGGGCCACCTGGCGCTCCCGTTCGCCGAGGTACTGGTTGCGTGAGCTCATTGCCAGCCCGTCAGCCTCGCGCACGGTTGCCACACCCCTTATCTCGATGGGCCAGCCAAGGTCATCGACCATGCGCCGGATCACTGCCAGCTGCTGGTAATCCTTTTCACCGAATACCGCCACGTCTGGCTGCACCAGGTTGAACAGACGTGCCACCACGGTTGCCACCCCGGTGAAATGCCCGGGGCGAAAATCATTGCACAGCCCCTCGCTGACTTCCGGCACCTCGACCACACTGCTGCGTTCCACGCCACGCGGGTACATGGTCGACACCTCGGGGGTAAACAGCAGGTCCGCGCCTTCGGCCTCCAGCTTTTGCTGGTCGGATTCCAGCGTGCGCGGGTAGTTGTCCAGGTCCTCGTTGGGGCCAAACTGCAGGGGGTTCACAAAAATACTGGCGACCACATGTGGCGCAACCGCCCTGGCATCGCGGACCAGTTGCAGGTGTCCTTCGTGCAGGTTGCCCATGGTGGGGACGAAGGCAATACGCTCACCGGCCTGTCGCCAGCGAGTGATCTGCGCACGCAGGTCGTCAGCGGAGCAGACAGTTTTCATTATCAGGCCAGGGTGTGTTCCGGCGCAGGGAAGCGCTTTGCCTTGACGGCCTCGACATAGGCACGTAATGCTGCCGGGATATCGCGCCCCTGTTCAAGGAAGTTGTGTGAAAACTTCGGCCGCCTGCCGGGGGTTATGCCCAGCAGGTCATACAACACCAGCACCTGCCCGTCACAGTCGACGCCGGCGCCAATGCCAATCACCGGGATGCGCAGACGTTCACTGATCTGTTTTGCCAGCGCGGACGGCACGCACTCCAGCACCAGCATCAATGCACCGGACTGTTCCAGGCCGAGGGCTTCGTCGAGCAGTTGTCCGGCCGCCTCATCGTCACGGCCCTGTACACGGTAGCCGCCAAGCTGGTGCACCGACTGGGGTGTCAGCCCCAGGTGGCCGCAGACGGGTATGCCATGTTGCGTCAGGGCGGTTACGGTTTCATACAACATTGCGCCCCCTTCCAGCTTGACCATATGCGCATTGCCCTCACGCATCACGCGCGCTGCGCTATCCAGCGCCTGCTCAACTGTCGCACAGGTCATGAAGGGCATATCCACAACGCGCAGCGCACACGTTGCGGCGCGTGCAACACAGGCACTGTGATAGATCATGTTATCGAGTGTTACCGGCAAGGTGGAATCGTGCCCCTGCACCACCATACCCAGCGAATCGCCCACCAGCAGCACCTCGACACCGGCCTCTTCCAGCAGGCAGGTGAAGCTGGCATCGTAACTGGTCACCACGGCGATCTTGTCACCATCCACCTTCATGCGTAACAGGGTTTGTGTGGTGATCGGCGCGCTGTCAGCCATGCCGGCGGTCTCCGGCCAGCAGACCCTGTGGCACAGGATTGAAATAGTGCCGCCCGCGCTTCACCTGTGCCATCTGTTCCAGCAGCATCTCGTAGTCCGACTGGTTTTCTACCAGGTTGATGTCAGTGGCGTTCACGATCAGTAACGGTGCCTCGTCGTAGAAATGGAAAAAACGGGTATAGGTATCGCACAGGGCGTTCAGGTAGTGCGGCTCCATGGCGCGTTCATAGCCTATACCCCGTTTGCTGATGCGCTTCATCAGTACATCCACCGGCGCCTGCAGGTAGATCACAAGATCAGGCGTCGGCACGTCGATGGTCAGGTGCGAATAGACCTGTTCGTAGAGTTTGTATTCCTCGGCATCCAGTGTCAGTTTGGCAAATATCCTGTCCTTGTCCATGAGGAAATCCGCCACCCGTACCGGTTCGAACATATCGCCCTGGCGGAGTTCCTGCATCTGCTGGGCGCGCTGCAACAGGAAAAACAGCTGGGTCTGCATGGCGGCGGCGCGCGGGTTGCGGTAAAACCGTTCCAGGAAGGGGTTTTCCGCCGCGCCTTCCAGCAATAACTCACTGCCAAATGTTTCCGCCAGACGACGTGCGAGACTGGTTTTGCCCACGCCGATTGGCCCTTCCACTACGATAAAACCCGGGTTCTGCATTGTTGCTCTCTATCGACTCACATCGGGGTCCGTGACAGTGGCTTGCCATTCGGCATCACCGATCCGTTCCAGACCCTCGTTACTGACTGCTTCCCGCAAGGTTTGCACCTTGCCCCGTCCCGGCACGGTTAACTGCGGAGCAACTTCGGCCAGCGGCACCAGCACAAAATTGCGCTCCGCCAGACCGGGGTGCGGCACCTTCAGGTACGGGGTATCAATGATCTCATCACCGTACAACAGAACATCAAGATCCAGGGTGCGCGGCCCCCAGTGCCGGCCGCGTACCCGCCGATGCACCTGTTCAATCGACTGCAAGGCGTCCAGCAGCGCCTCGGCGGACAACGCCGTGCTAATGCTGGCAACGGCATTGACATAGTCGGGCTGATCCCGCGGCCCCATTGGCGGACTTCGATACAAACCGGAGCAGGCCAGCAGGCGCATTTGCCGCAGGCCATCCAGTTCGCCAAGCGCGGTATTCACCTGTTTGCACGGATCGTCGAGGTTACTGCCCAGCCCGATCCACGCGACAACTTCAGTCATCGCCACTGGTGGCCGGTTTCTTTTTCCGGCGACGGCGACGACGCTTGCGGGTCGGCGCAGGTTCGACTTTTTTCGCCTGCTCAACGGGGTTCAGTTGCTGGAAATCCGTCCACCACTCCGCCAGTTCCACCGGCGCCTCGCCCACCTCGGCGCGCAACAACAGGAAATCATAAGCCGCGCGGAAACGCGGATGCTCCAGCATCCGGTACGGCGCCTTGCCCCGGCGCTTTTCCAGCCGCTGCTGCAACAGCCAGATCTCGCGCATGGGAAAGCTGAAGCGTTTGGGCAATGACGTTGCCTGCACCTGTGCCGCAGTAATTTCATTGCCGGCTATCTGCGCGGCCTCCAGCGGCGACGCACCCTGCTCGATCAATTCCTGTGAGCGCAGTCGCACCGGTTCCCACAGCAACGCGGCATACAGGAATGCCGGCGTAACAGGTTTATTCCCGGCCAGCCGGTTATCGGTGTTCTCCAGCGCGCGGGCGACGAAGGTGATCGGAAAACCCTCTTCTTCGTGACTCAACGCCTCGTCGGTCATCGGGAACAGGTAGCGGAACAGATCATAGTGGCGCAACAGCTCGAAAGTCGTGACAGCACAGCCGCCAAGAAACAGTTTCAGGACCTCCTCGAACAGACGCGCGGAAGGAATGTCTTCCAGCAACACACCCAGATCGTGCATGGGCGCTTCCGTGTCCGGGTGAATACGGAAACCCAGCTTGGCGGCGAAACGCACCGCGCGCAGCATACGCACCGGGTCCTCACGGTAACGCTGTTCCGGGTCGCCGATCAGTTTCAGCGTGCCCGCCCTGAGGTCATCCAGCCCGCCGACATAGTCGACAACAGAAAAATCCTTGATGTCGTAGTACAGCGCATTGATCGTGAAATCGCGCCGCCAGGCATCCTCTTCCAGGCTGCCGAACACGTTATCACGCAGGATGCGGCCTTCCTCGGAATGGGCACTGTCGTTCTCCTCGTCAGACTGCTCGTCATGACGGGCGCGGAAGGTGGCGACCTCGATCACTTCCCGGCCAAAACGCACATGTGCCAGCCGGAAACGCCGCCCGATCAGCCGGCAGCTGCGGAACAGCCGACGAATTTCTTCCGGCGTGGCATCGGTGCACACGTCGAAATCCTTGGGTTCGCGGCCCAGCAGCAGGTCGCGCACCCCGCCACCCACCAGAAAGCTCTGGTAGCCCGCTTCTTTCAGTCCATACAACACCTTGAGCGCCGCCGAGCTGATGCTGGCGCGCGAAATGCTGTGCTCCGGCCGGGGTATGGTGACGGGGTGACAGCTGTCGGGCGCGATATCGCCTTGATTATTCACTCTAATTAGCTTGTCCCTGAATCGCTTGCGCGTATAATAGCACCGCTGCTGGTTCCATTCAGCGTTCTTTAGCTCCCTTCGTCTAGCGGTCAGGACACTGGCCTCTCACGCCGGTAACAGGGGTTCGATTCCCCTAGGGAGCGCCA
>NZ_JBTTIO010000082.1:0-2839 GCF_058323355.1 Thiogranum sp. | reverse complement strand
TACGTCATCGACCGGGTCACTGCCGTCCAGCGGCGCGACATCAACCAGGTGCAGCAACAGGCCGGTACGCGACAGGTGCTTGAGGAACTGCACACCCAGCCCGGCACCTTCCGCGGCACCCTCGATCAACCCCGGAATATCCGCCACCACAAAACTGCGATGCGCCTCGACGCGCACCACACCCAGGTTTGGATAGAGGGTGGTAAAAGGATAGTCCGCCACCTTGGGCCTGGCTGCCGAAATCGCGCGAATCAGGGTCGACTTGCCGGCATTGGGCTTGCCCAGCAAACCGATATCCGCCAGCAACTTCAGCTCCAGGCGCAGGCTGCGGTGTTCACCGGGCGTTCCCGGTTTCGATTCGCGTGGCGCGCGGTTGGTGGAACTCTTGTAGCGCAAATTGCCCAGCCCGTGGAAACCGCCGCGCGCTACCAGCAGGCGCTGACCGTCTTCCACCAGGTCGCCCATCAGTTCTTCGGTATCTTCCGCATAAACAAGTGTTCCGACCGGCACGCGGATAATACAGTCCTGCCCTGCCTTGCCCGTGCAGTTACGGCCACGACCGTTCTCGCCACGTTGCGCCCTGAAACGCCGCTCGTAACGGAAATCCGCCAGCGTATTCAGACCACTGTCCGCGACCATCCAGACACTGCCGCCGTCACCACCGTCACCACCGTCCGGGCCACCGAGGGGAATGTATTTTTCGCGACGAAAACTGACCGCACCGTTCCCTCCGTCACCGGCCTTTACATCGATAGTGGCTTCATCAACAAATTTCATAACATTAATATACCGGGTACAACAGCAACACGCACAAAAAAGCCCCGTACCAGGACGGGGCTTTTCGACGAGACCGGGAATCGGTCAGGAAGGAACCACGTCCACAAATTTACGGTTCTTCGGGCCGCGGGTCACGAACTTCACCGCGCCGTCGGTCTTGGCGAACAGGGTGTGATCGCGGCCGCAACCGACATTCACGCCCGGGTGAAAATGCGTGCCACGCTGACGCACAAGAATGTTCCCTGCTGCAACGCTCTCGCCACCATAACGTTTTACGCCAAGGCGTTTGGATTCTGAATCGCGTCCGTTACGCGTACTACCACCGGCTTTTTTATGTGCCATTTTGCGCTTACCTCAAACTCAGGCAGAGATGCCTGTAATTTCCAGTTCAGTATAGGCCTGACGATGGCCCTGTCGTTTCATGTGGTGCTTGCGACGCTGGAACTTGATGATCTCCACCTTGGCGCCGCGGCCGTGGGCCTTTACCTGCGCCGTGACCTTGCCACCTTCCAGAACCGGTGCACCGATCCTGATATCGTCACCGTCGACAACCATCAACACCTTGTCCAGTTCCACAGAGTCGCCTTCAGCAACGTCAAGTTTCTCCACACGGAGCTTGTCGCCCTGGCTTACACGGTACTGTTTACCGCCAGTTATAATTACCGCATACATTGCTGAATCTCCAAATCACAGCGTCCGAAAGAGGCGCAATTCTACGGATTTCGGCGGTTTGCGTCAAACCAATCTGTTTCTGGTACCATGCGCGCCTGCCGGTTAGACTTGCGCTCAGGGCATTGTCAGGCAACCACTCAACACGTATTGTACGCACCATGCAGGAAGTACTTAAAAAACAAAGCATTTATATGGATATCGAAGATATCCGCGCACTGGTGCGCGACGACATCAATGCCGTGAATGCACTGATCCTGAAACGGCTGCATTCAGACATCGCGCTGATCAACGAGCTGGGGCGCTACATTATCAATAGTGGTGGCAAGCGCCTGCGGCCCTTGCTGGTACTGCTATCTGCGCGTGCCTGCGGCTACCGGGGACCGCACCATACCGAACTGGCGGCGGTTATCGAGTTCATTCATACCGCCACCCTGCTGCACGACGACGTGGTGGACGCCTCCGATTTACGCCGTGGCAATGAAACCGCCAACGCCATCTGGGGTAACGAGGCTGCTGTGCTGGTCGGCGACTTCCTCTATTCACGCGCTTTCGAAATGATGGTCAGTGTGGACAGCATGAAAGTGATGGGCATCCTCTCCACGACGACCAATATCATTGCCGAAGGCGAAGTGTTGCAGCTCCTCAACTGCCACGACCCGGATACCACCGAAGATCGCTACCGCGAAGTGATACGCTACAAGACAGCCAAACTGTTCGAGGCTTCCTCGCGACTGGGCGCGGTGCTTGGCCAGCAATCACCTGCCGTCGAGGATGCCATGGCCCGCTATGGCATGCATATCGGTACGGCTTTCCAGCTGATCGACGATGCACTGGACTATGGCGCTTCGAACCAGGACATCGGCAAAAACGTGGGCGACGACCTGTCCGAAGGCAAACCCACCCTGCCGCTGATTCACGCCATGAAGCACGGCACGCCGGAACAGTCGAAGGCCATTCGCCGCGCCATTGAAAACGGCGGACTGGAACACATCGATACCGTCATGGACGCCATTGAATCGACACAGGCCATCGCGTACACTGCGCAGTCCGCGCAAGACGAGGCGGACCTGGCCATCGAGGCACTGGCGGACATTCCCGCCAGCCCCTACAAAGAGGCCTTGTACGGACTTGCCGGGTTTTCGGTAAACCGGAGTTATTAAATCGGGGCGTAGCGCAGCCTGGTAGCGCACTTCGTTCGGGACGAAGGGGTCGGAGGTTCAAATCCTCTCGCCCCGACCAGTTTCTGGTCGGACACTGACCTTCAGAATCATTATTTCCCGTATTTCCGCTGACCAACGTCAGCAAAAATGGCGACGGCTTCAGCTTTCAGCCGTCGCCACACCTTCGCAAGCCGCTTCATCCAGCAACACATCGATACCGGCGTCACAAC
>NZ_JBTTIO010000081.1:0-8910 GCF_058323355.1 Thiogranum sp. | reverse complement strand
TGCTGGGTTCGGCATAAATCACCACCCAATGGTTAATTATCCGCCATGTATACGCGAAATATCGAGGCAGAGTTGCGTTCCGCACTAGCGGATACACCGGTCGTGCTGTTAAACGGCGCACGCCAGACGGGGAAGAGCACGCTGGCCCGGAATTTTGCAAAGGCATCTTCTGTGCCCTATGCACCCTGGATGATGCAACGCAATTGGCAGCGGCGACTTCGGATGCCCAGGGCTTTCTTGCCGGGCCTGGAGACCGGGTGGTCATTGATGAGGTGCAGAAAGTGCCGGCGCTATTTCCCGCGATCAAAATGTCGGTGGATCAGGATCGTCGTTCCGGTCGCTTCCTGTTGACCGGGTCAGCCAATGTGCTCTTGCTACGGAAAACGAATTTCAGATGGTTCCCGAACAGATAAATACCTTGCAAATCGGTGATTGCGTGGATAATCTGCATGCATGGTGTACAAGGAACGCTTGTTGACTGCCCGCTTGCAGAGGCTTGTCCAGACCTTCCCGGTTGTGGTGATCAGTGGCGCCCGTCAGGTCGGCAAGAGCACGCTTCTTAATCTCGTCTTTCCCGCGGGTACTGACTGTGTAGTCTTTGACCCCGTCGTTGATGTTGAGAATGCGCGTCAGGACCCGGATCTTTTCCTCGATAATCACCCGGACAGTCCCCTGCTGCTCGATGAGATTCAATATGCGCCGGAGCTGGTTGCCGCCATCAAACGCCGCGTGGACAGGGATCGTAAACCCGGGCAGTTTGTACTGACCGGGTCGCAGCAGTGGGAGGTCATGAAATCGCTGGCCGAGAGCCTTGCCGGTCGCGCGGTTTTCATACAGATGGACGGATTCAGTCTGGCCGAAATGAGCGGTCAGCTTGACGGTGCCGGCTGGCTGGCTGCATGGCTGGAAGATCCACAAGCTTTTGCTCACGGCGAGCATGGCCTGGTGACGCTGGAACATACCCTTTATGAAACGCTTTGGCGGGGCTTTTTACCGGACGCAACCATTTTACCCCTTGAAGCAGTCGCCGATTTCCATGAGGCCTATATCAAGACGTATATCGAGCGGGATGTCCGCTTGCTTGCCGATGTATCGGAATGGCAGACATTCAGCCGTTTTATCCAGCTTGCCGCCGCGCTGACCGCGCAGGAAATCAATTACAGTCAGCTGGGTCGCGAAATCGGTGTTGCGCCACAAACGTCGCGGCGCTGGCTCGACATGCTCAAGGCCACATTCCAGTGGTTTGACGTTCCGGCATTTTCCGGCAACAACATCAAGCGTGTGAGCAGTAAGCCCAGGGGCTTCGTGGCCGATACGGGGTTCGCCTGTGCTGCACAACGGATCTCATCGCCTGCTGCACTGGCGGGTCACCCGATGCTGGGCGCGTTGTTTGAAACGGCGGTTTTCGCCGAAATCCGCAAGCAAAGCGCCTTGCTGTCTCCGGCGCCACAATTTTACCACTGGCGTTCCGCCGGCGGGGCCGAAGTGGATCTCCTGCTTGAACGTGACGGGAAGCTTTTCCCGATTGAGGTTAAGGTCAAAAGCCAACCAGCCCGGCGTGACGCGCGAGGGATCAAGGCATTACGCGACAGTTATCCTGCGATTGATATTCAGCCGGGCCTTGTTATCGCGCCAACCCGGAAGTTCCTGAAATTATCTGACGATGCCTGGGCAATGCCGTGGAATGGGATGAAATAGGGGGGCATGTTTTCCCGCCCGCTAATTTTGAACGCATCTACATAATTTGTAACTATGATTGACAGATTATGTAATCCAGCAGGTACCTGAGCTCCAATTGACACCCAAAACAAATGGAGCCACACTTAACTGATCTGAATTGGTTTCTGAGTCCGGCCCTCTGAATTCCTTTACCGGATCAGGAACAAAGGGAGCGAGCAGCATGAACGATTATCGCGAACGCATCACCATCGAGCCCGGGAAATGGGGGGGTAAGCCCTGTATACGCTCAATGCGGATCACCGTTTATGATGTGCTGGACTGGCTGGCCTCCGGCATGAGCGAGGCAGAGATTCTGGAGGAATACCCTGAACTGACGCAGGATGACATCCGCGCCTGCCTGGCCTTCGCAGCCAACCGGGAACACCAGTTATCGACGATTGCCCCGGCTTGAAGCTGTTACTGGACCAGAACCTCTCGTTCCGGTTGCTGGAGAAGCTGGAACTACGCCAGGGACAATGGTTTTACCATTGTCACCAAGGATTCGGATTTTCATGAGTTCAGCCTGGTCTACGGCAGCCCGCCGAAAATCCTCTGGCTAAAGTGTGGCAACAAGCCAGGGTGGTATGTGTTGGGTTTGCTGCTCAACAACCAGGATAAAATTAACGCCTTCTTCGAGAATGAAGACTGCTGTTGTTTGGAGATTTATTGAAAAATAAGCCTCCTCGGAAAAATTCGTGGGCAAGGAGCGACGCGGACAAGCGATCAAGCCTGTGATTTTGTATAAATTTCAAGGCCTGTAAGGCCTGAAAAACAACGCTGACAACGGGATGTCCGTTTTGCCTCGAACGATCGAGGCGCTCTGAGCGATTGGTCATTTGCCGGATTGATGCTCTCGCAGAGGCGCAAAGCACGCAAAGGGACTGGCGGCTGATGACAGAAAACGAGATTGGAACGTGCATTGTCGATAGTGCGGTTCAGATTCACCGTGAAACGGGGCCGGGACTGCTGGAAACGGTCTATGAGGTTATCCTGTCGCAGCACCTGCGGGAACGCGGTTTTCAGGTCGAACGACAGGTCGCTATTCCCATCCAGTATCAGGGGCTCAGGTTTGATGAAGGCTTCCGGGCCGACCTTATCGTTGAGAACAAGGTTATTGTTGAGCTCAAGTGCGTTGAAAAGCTCAATAACGCACATAAAAAACAGCTGCTCACCTATCTTCGTCTTACCGGTATGCGGTTAGGCTATCTGCTGAATTTTAGTGAATCCCTGATGAAGAACGGGATCAACCGTACTGTGAATCGCCTTGTTGAGTAAATTTTCTCTCCTTTGCGCGCCTGGCGGCTTGGCGAGAGTCCATAATGAGCTTGAATTACCCACAAATATTTCTGAAGAGCCATAAATAAGACTCTTCAGATCCCTTTGCGTGCTTTGCGCCTCTGCGAGAGTATCAATATGGCGGGGAAGCTTCACAGCAATGCTCGCAGGCGCAACTTGTATCGTGGCGTGATGTGCCCGGTGTTCTGCCGCACCCACAGGTTTAATGGACGCCTGTGTTGCTATTGCATCAGGAGCCAGGGGCGGCTACGCTGGGTGCGGCATAAATCACCACCCAATGGTTAATTATCCGCCATGTATACGCGAAATATCGAGGCAGAGCTGCGTTCCGCAACTAGCGGATGCCCAGGGCTTTCTTGCCGGGCTGGCAGCGCACCTTGCGGGTGTTACACATCAAAGCCTGGACCGGGACCCCATGTTTTTCGGGCATTTGCCTGAAACTTTTGTTGTCGGTGAGTTACGCAAGCAAATCGGTTGGTCGGATCGTCGAGTGAATTTGTACCATTATCAGACGACCACGGGCAGGGAAGTGGATATCCTTCTTGAGGATGCAGCCGGTCGACTGGTGGGGCTGGAGATAAAGGCGTCTTCGACCGTGGTGCGAAAAGACTTCTCTGGATTCGATGCATTGTCGGAGGATACCGGTGACCGGTTTGTACGGGGAATCGTACTGTATTCAGGCGAGCAGTCTGTATCGTTTGGGGAGCACTATGTGGCATTGCCGGTCAGTGCATTGTGGCGCCTGATTTAATATGCCCTGGCTGCAACTCACCCTCGAAGCCGGCGACCTCGACCCGGAAACCCTCAGTGACTGGTTCGAGCAGCACGGCGCGCTATCGGTGACACTGGTCGATGCCGCCGACCAGCCCCTGTTCGAGCCGGACCCCGGTACCACACCTTTATGGTCCGCCACACGTCTTACGGCCATGTTTGATGCAGACGCCGATGCCGCGGCATTGGGCGCGCAATTACAGCAGGACTTCGGCGAGGCAGCGGCAAAGCGCCTGACCCAAAACCGGCTCGAAGACCGGGACTGGGAACGCGTCTGGCTGGACCAGTTCCAGCCCATGCAGTTTGGTGAACACCTGTGGGTGTGCCCGGCCGGCAAGCCGCCGCCGCACGGCGAGCACCCGGTTATCGTCGGTCTCGATCCCGGGCTGGCGTTTGGCACCGGCACCCACGCCACCACCGCGCTTTGTCTGGAATGGCTGGATGCCAACCCGCCGCGTGCTCAGGCCGTACTCGATTACGGCAGTGGTTCCGGCATCCTGGCGGTGGCGGCGCTGAAGCTGGGCGCCAGTGAATTATGGGCGGTCGATATCGACGAACAGGCGCTGTTATCGACGCGCGACAATGCCGCGCGCAACGCCGTCGAGGCAAACCTGCACACCCTGCAACCGGCGGCGCTGCCGGCACGAACATTTGATCTGTTGCTGGCCAATATTCTCGCCAACCCGCTGATTGAGCTGGCGGCCGACCTGGCCGCACGGGTTCGACCGGGTGGGGACATTGTGCTGTCCGGGATTCTGGCCGGGCAGGCCGACGCAGTTCGTCGCGCCTATGCGCCATGGTTTCGCCTGTCCGATAGCGTGGAAAAGGACGGCTGGGTGCGCCTGCACGGTGAAAGAATTTGACCGGCACCCCTGCCATGTGGTCTGTTAACGCTATGTACACCGCTTGTCCCACCTGCAAATCTGTCTACCCGCTCAGCGCGGCACAGCTGCGTGCGGCCGGTGGCCGTGTGCGTTGCGGGAACTGCAACAGTGTTTTCGAAGCCACCGCCAGCCTGTTTGATGAGCCGCAACAGGCGCTTGCCTTCGCCGGGCAGCAATTGAGTGCGGTGAGCCAGGAAATCGACGACCTGGTCGACCGTGCACTGGGTGAAGTGCAGGCGGCAGCAAGCACTGACCCGGTACCGGTGGAACCCGACGCTGGAACGCAAGTGCAGGACGACTGGAGCCAGCGCGAACCCGGGGGGCGAACCGACCAGGCGGTTTCTGGTCAGCCGCCGCCGGACGCAGCCGATCTTGTGGACATCGCAATGGATCATGCGCGTGCGGGTTTTCCGCTTGATGTGGATACATACGCCGCCCCGACAGCCTCCGAGTTTGTGTCTGCAGCGCCGCTGCGGGCGCCATCGGAACAGCAGGCCATGCCAGCCGCCCTGTTATTTGAAACCGGTTCCGCCGGCACACGGACGTCCTGGGGTGCCATTGCGGCGGCCCTGTTCCTGACCGTATTGTTGCTGGGGCAGTATGTGTGGGCGGAGCGCTTCCGCCTGGCCGGGATTCCAGGCTTCCGGCCGTACCTGGATACAGCCTGTGCAGCGCTGGGGTGTGATCTGCCATTGCGCCATGAAACAGCCAGGCTGGAAGTTCGGGAACGCGAAATTCGCAACCACCCGCACGTCGATGATGCCTTGCTGGTGAATGCCACGTTTGTCAACAGCGCGGACTTTGCGCAGCGTTACCCGATTTTCGAGGTAACCTTTTCCGACGTGTCCGGAACGCCGATCGCCATGCGGCGTTTTCTGCCGGGTGAATACCTGGGCGACGTTGATCCGTCGAAAGGGATGTCGCCGGGCCAGCAGACCCGGTTGATGCTGGAGATTGTCGACCCGGGCGACCGTGCCGTGTCATTTCAGTTTGATTTTCTTTAGGCGCTGCTGATTTCGTCATGCCGGCGAAGGCCGGCATCCAAAGTGTTGAATGTCATGGATTCCGGTCTTCCTCCGGCAAACATTCCTGCTGGAATATTTTTACGTCTGCTTGCATCGTTACTCTCCCCTGTCAAGACTTGACATGCAGAAAAGCCTTTAAATAAAGGGGTTCCGGCAATTTCCGGACCACGTTAAAAATTTCGTTTCAGTGCTTTTCCCCGATGCAGAGTGCGCGTATGATGGGCGGCCCTTTCGCAAAAAAACTGTCATCAAGGAGTGTGCAGGCCGCAATGCAGATTGGTCCGTACAAGTTGCGTAACCCGCTGGTTCTGGCGCCCATGGCCGGTGTAACGGATCGTCCCTTTCGACAGCTGTGCAAGAAACTCGGTGCAGGCATGGCGGTTTCCGAAATGGTGTCAGCCAACTCGGCGTTATGGGGCAGCAAGCAGACCTTGCGGCGCATGGATCACCGTGGTGAAGTCGAGCCGCGGGTCGTGCAGATTGCCGGTGCCGATCCGCAGATGATGGCCGATGCCGCGCGCTTCAATGTTGAACGTGGCGCGCAGATTATCGACATTAACATGGGCTGTCCGGCGAAGAAGGTTTGCAATGTCATGGCCGGCTCCGCGTTATTGCAGCGCGAAGCGCTGGTGAAACAGATTCTCGATGCCGTGGTGGTGGCCGTCGATGTACCGGTCACGCTGAAAATCCGCACCGGCTGGGACCCGCACAACCGCAATGCGCTGGCCATTGCCCGTATCGCGGAACAGGCCGGCATACAGTCGCTGGCTGTGCATGGACGTACCCGTGCCTGTGGCTATTCCGGCCAGGCGGAGTACGACACCATTCGTTGCATCAAACAGGAAACCGGGCTGCCGGTTATCGCCAATGGCGATATCGACAGTCCGCAAAAAGCAAAACAGGTGCTGGAGTACACCGGCGCGGATGCAGTCATGATTGGCCGCGCGGCACAGGGACGTCCGTGGATCTTCCGTGAAGTTGAACATTTTTTACTGACGGGCGAGCAGTTGCAGGAACCCGGAGTGGAGGAAATACGTACAATCATGATTGAGCATCTCAATAATTTGTATGCGTTTTACGGGGAGTACACCGGCGTGCGCGTGGCACGCAAGCACATTGCCTGGTACAGCAAGCGCCAACCAGGTGGCGCCGCGTTCCGGGCCTCGATCAACCGTGTCGAGTCACTCGACGAACAGTTACGCAAGACACACGCCTTTTTCGACCGGCTGGCGGAAAACCGGGAGCTTGCGGCATGAGCGCCGTCATCCAGGAAAGCGCGGCGGTCGCCGCGTCACTGCCCACGCGTGAACGACGCAAGCAACCGCTGCGGGCCTGTGTGCAATCGGCGCTGGATATCTACTTCAGGGATCTCGACGGCCACGACGCCGAAGGTGTCTACGACATGGTCATCGGCCAGGTCGAGCAGGCCATGCTGGAGAGTGTCATGCAGCACACGCGCAGTAACCAGACGCGTGCGGCCGGGGTGTTGGGGATCAACCGGAGCACCCTGCGCAAAAAGTTGAAAATGTACGGTTTGCTTTAGGAAAACATGATGGCAGCCATACAGCGCGCGCTGATCAGTGTGTCGGACAAAACCGGCATCGTCGAATTTGCACAGCAACTGCACCAGTCGGGTGTTGAAATCCTGTCCACCGGCGGTACCGCAAAACTGCTGGCTGAAAGCCGGGTGCCGGTTATCGAAGTGTCGGACTACACCGGCTTCCCGGAGATGATGGACGGTCGCGTCAAAACCCTGCACCCGAAAATCCACGGCGGCATTCTCGGTCGGCGCGGTACGGATGACGCGGTGATGCAGGAACACGGCATTGGTCCCATCGACATGGTGGTGGTCAACCTCTATCCCTTTGAACAGACCGTGGCCAACCCGGACTGTGACCTGCCCACGGCGATTGAAAACATCGACATCGGCGGTCCAGCGATGATCCGCGCTGCGGCCAAGAACCACGCAGATGTCACCGTGATTGTCGATAGTGCGGATTATGCCGATGTGCTGGCAGAAATGGCGGCCAGTCAGGGTGCTGTGAGCGATGCCACCCGTTTCCGGCTGGCGGTAAAAACCTTCGAGCACACCGCGCGTTACGATGGTGCCATCGCCAACTACCTCGGCACAATCGGTGAAGGAAGCGAGAAGCGCGCCTTCCCGCAGACCATCAGTCTGCAATTCCGCCAGTTGCAGACCATGCGTTACGGCGAGAACCCGCACCAGTCTGCCGCGTTCTTTGTTGAGCACACCGAGACTGAAGCCAGCGTCGCCAGCGCAAAGCAGATCCAGGGCAAGGCGTTGTCCTACAACAACGTGGGTGACACCGATGCCGCGCTGGAATGCGTCAAGCAGTTCGACGAGGGGCCGGCCTGTGTCATCGTCAAGCATGCCAACCCCTGTGGTGTGGCCTGCGGCGACAGTTTGCTCGATGCCTATGACCGGGCCTATAAAACCGATCCGGAATCCGCTTTCGGTGGCATCATTGCCTTTAACCGTCCACTGGATGCCGACACGGCGCGGTCCATTATCGACCGCCAGTTTGTCGAGGTTATTGTCGCGCCAGCCGTCGACGAGGCCGCTTTGCCGGTGCTGGCGGAAAAGCAGAATGTCCGCGTGCTGAGTTGTGGTGAGTGGCCATCGACCCCGGCGCCACGCCTTGATTTCAAGCGCGTCAACGGTGGCCTGCTGGTGCAGGATGCCGATCTGGCGTTGCTCAATGAAACCCGCGTGGTCACCGAACGTCAGCCCAGTGAAGCCGAGATGCAAAGCCTGCTGTTTGCCTGGCGGGTGGCCAAGTTCGTGAAATCCAATGCCATTGTCTATGCCAGTGACAACATGACCATCGGCGTCGGCGCCGGCCAGATGAGCCGTATCAACAGCGCACGCATCGCCGGCATCAAGGCCGAGCACGCCGGGCTGACAGTCAAAGGGTCGGTGATGGCCTCTGATGCCTTCGTCCCGTTCCGCGACGGCATCGACCAGGCGGCCGAGGTCGGCATCACCGCCGTCATTCAGCCGGGCGGCTCCATGCGCGACGAGGAAACCATCGCCGCCGCCAACGAACACGGCATGGCCATGGTCTTCACCGGCATGCGCCACTTCCGCCACTAGCTTCAGCTTTCAATGGGGTCAGATTTTTCAATGGGGTCAGTCACGGTTGTTCTCCCGCGATCAAACGAGTGTGACCCCCTGTAAAAATATGGAACCGTTG
>NZ_JBTTIO010000080.1:0-4962 GCF_058323355.1 Thiogranum sp. | reverse complement strand
AGGCCGTTTTCTGGCCAAAGACAAGGGCATACGTTTCGAGCTGAAACGCCGCTTCCGTTCAGGCATCACGTTCGGGGCCTGGTACACCCGCACGGATGGTGACGACACCACCCCTCCGGGGAGCCCGGGCTCACCGTATTTCGATAAAGGGATTTTCATGACCATCCCGCTGGAATCCATGTTGACCCGGGATACGCGGGCGCGCAGTGCCTTTTCGCTATCGCCCTGGACGCGCGACGTCGGACAAATGGTGGTTTCGCCCGCTGATCTGTACACTATCACCGAACGCACACTCATGCTGGATAGCGCCGATGATGGCGTCGCCAGCCAGCTGGGCCAGTGACTGACCCGATAATGAAAATGCCCATGACGATACCTCGAAAATCCGCTTTCATACGCTATCTTGCCGGCCTTGCTCTGATGCTTTGCCTGGTAACGGTTACTGCGGCACAAACGCCCACAGCGGAACAGATGCAGCGTTTTGAGCAGCTGGCGCCCGAGCAAAAGGCCCGTCTGATGGAAACGCTCGGGCAGGAAAAAATCGAGCGGGTCGAGCAGCCGGCACTCCGGCAACCCCGGCTGGTCGTGCCATTGCCGGCACAGCCTGAACATCGCCCGCAGACCGATGAGGACAGCACAGACACGCAGGTCGTTATCGACGAAACCTACAAGACCACAGCGCCCCTGAAGCCGTTTGGTTACGACCTGTTTACTGATGTCCCCACCACCTTTGCCCCGGCAACGGATATCCCGATTAACGTCGATTATGTGCTGGGCCCCGGGGATACGGTGAAAATCCAGCTGTTCGGCAAGGAGCACGCCGAGTACAGCCTGGTGGTGTCCCGTGAAGGCCGCCTGCTCTTCCCCAGGCTCGGCCCCATTTCGGTAGCCGGTATGACATTCCGTGAAATGCAGGATGTCCTCAAAACGCGCATAGAAGAACAGATGATCGGTGAACAGGTGGTCATCACCATGGGCGCATTGCGCTCGATCCGCGTCTTTATCCTCGGTGATGTCAACCAACCCGGCTCCTATACGGTCAGCGCCCTGTCGACCATGACCAACGCGCTGTTTGTCAGTGGCGGTGTCAGTGAGATCGGGACCCTGCGCAATATCCAGCTGAAGCGCCATGGCACGGTGGTCGCTCATCTGGACCTGTACGATCTGTTATTACACGGTGATACCGGCAATGATGTTCGCCTGCAGCCCGGTGACGTAATTTTTGTGCCGCCGGTCGGGCGTACCGTTGGCGTGGCCGGTGAAGTGCGGCGGCCAGCCATTTATGAACTCAGGCGCGAACGCACGATACAGCAGTTGCTGGAATTGTCCGGTGGGCTGTTGCCTACCGCCTACCCGCAGGCCTCGCAGATTGACCGTATCAATGCACGCGGCGAACGCACGCTGGTGGACGTGAACCTGAACGACAAGCCGGCGCTCGCGACTAACGTGCAGGCCGGTGACACGCTGCGGGTATTCTCCATTCTGGAAAAGATGGAGGACATCGTTCTGCTGTCGGGTCATGTGAACAGGCCAGGGGGCTATCAGTGGCGTGCAGGCATGCGCTTGTCAGACCTGATTCATTCCATTAAAGACGACCTGCTGCCACGCCCGGATCTCGGCTATACCCTGATACGGCGGGAGTTGATGCCGGACCAGCGGATAGAAGTGTTTTCCGTACGTCTGGGAGAGGCGTTGCAAAATCCGCAATCAGACGACAATGTGGTACTCCATTCACGCGATGAAGTGATCGTGTTCGGCGCCAGTGAGGACCGCAGCGAAGCCGTCGATGAACTGGTTGAGCTGCTCAACCAGCAGGCGAGTTTTCAGCAACCGGCGCGTACGGTTCACGTGGGTGGTGTGGTGCGTCACCCCGGCGACTACCCGCTCGAAAAATCCATGAAGGTGAGTGATCTGATTCGGGCCGGTGGCGGGCTGGCTGAAGCGGCTTACGCACTTGGCGCCGAACTGACACGCTATGCTGTCGTTGACGGCAGTTACCGTGAGATTGCGCATGTGGGCGTTGACCTTGCCAGTATTCTCAAGGGTGACAGGTCTTCAGATCTTGTCCTGCAATCGCATGATGTGCTCAATATCAAACGTCTGCCTGAATGGGCCACGGCTGAAACCGTGGAGATCCAGGGTGAGGTGCGCTTCCCGGGTATTTACCCGATTGCGCGTGGTGAACAGCTCAGCAGTTTGCTGGAACGTGCCGGTGGTCTTGCTGACATGGCCTTCCCCCAGGGCGCGGTCTTTCTCCGTGAGGAATTGCGCAAACGCGAGCAGCAGCGTATTGCCGAGATGACCCGCCGGCTGGAGTCGGATCTTGCCTCGGTGTCGCTGAAACTGGCGCAGGAGAAGGGCGGTAATGCCGGTTCGCTGGACATCATCCGCGAACTCGGTAGTCAGCTGCGTTCCATCAAGCCAACCGGGCGGCTGGTCATTAATCTTCCAAAGCTGATGGAAGAGACCCGGGAGGGACGTCGCAGTGACTACGATGTGACGCTTGCCGATGGCGACAAGCTCTACATTCCCCCGGTCACCCAGGAAGTCACCGTGACCGGTGAAGTGTTTTACCCCACCTCGCACCTGTATACCAAAGGACTGGATCGTGACCGCTATATCAATATGAGTGGTGGGGCAACCAGCAAGGCGGATACCCGGCGCACCTATGTGATTCGTGCCGATGGCAGTGTTGAAACCGGCAGCAGCTGGTATCAGGATATCCGTGGTGGTGATATAAAACCCGGTGACACGATTGTCGTGCCACTGGATGTCGAGCGTGTGCGCCCGATTACGCTGTGGACCAATGTGAGCCAGATTATTTACCAGTTGGCGATTGCGGCTGCCAGCGCCAACGCAATCGGAGTATTCTAGGGCCACATGTACGCCAGAAACAAAATGCCCGAGGGCAAGTGTAAGCAGGCGGGTAAGGAATTGCCCACTGTCACGCCTGTGCCTTTGCAGGACGGCGAGGCCGCTGTTTATACGGACGAGGCCGAGATAAGTCTCTATGACCTGTGGCGGGTTGTCAGGAAATACCGGGTGCTGGTGCTGGGTGTTACCCTGTTGGCCGCTGTACTGGCCGGTCTGGCAACATGGCTGAAAACGCCCCTGTATCGCGCCGAAGTTTTGCTGGCGCCGGTCACCGACCAGGACGGGAGTAATGCCTACCTGCAGTCCTTCAAGCAGTTTGGCAATATCGCCGCACTGGCCGGCGTTAACCTGAACCGCGGCGACAAAAAGAGCGAATCCATTGCAACGTTGAAGTCACGCCGTTTCAACGAACAATTTATCAAGGACAACAAGCTGGACAGGATTCTGTTTTCCGACCTGTGGGACGAAAAGAACCAGCGCTGGGCAGTCTCCGATAAAACGGACATACCCACCCTGTGGGACAGCTACGAGAAGTTCGACAAGCATGTTCGCACTATCCGTGAACACCGGAGCACCGGCCTGCTCACCTTGTCCATCGAATGGAAAGACCCTGAAGTTGCCGCCCAATGGGCCAATGCGCTGGTGACCCGCATTAACCGGACCCTGCGTCAGCAGACCGTTGAGGCATCAAACCAGGCCATTGCCTATCTTCAGGACCAGCTTGGCAAGACCAGTGTGGTTGAACTGCAGCAGGTGCTGCATCAGCTGATTGAATCTGAAATGAAGAAGATTATTGTTGCCAATATCAACGAGGCCTATGCGTTCAAGGTCATTGACCCGGCCACGGCGCCAGAGGAACCGTTCAACGTCAGGCTGTTGATGATGCTGGTTCTGTCCGCCACGCTCGGACTGATATTCGGGATCATTCTGGCATTGACACTGAATGCCGTACGAGGCGAGCGTGATGTTGCGGGGAACAGTAACGCCGACTGACTAGTGCTGGGGCGTGGAATTTCCGCCACCGGAGCCGCCACCGCCACCGAGAGCCGCCAGCGCACCTGCCACCAGTGCGCCGATTCCGATAGCCACCCCGTAACCGCCGGATTCAGCTTCCACCGGCTTGTTTCGGGGTTCAACTTTTTTGGCCTGTTCCACGGGTGCGGGTTCAGGTTGTTTCACGGGTGGCCCGGGTTTGTTGATCTCGACTTCAACCGGAGCGCTGTCGATTTCGATCTGGATGGCTTCCTGGGCGAAAACCGGAGGGTTCAGAAAAATTGCCCAGATCGCAAACTGGAATACCGGGTTTTTGGTCACGTTGTGATGCTCCCTGGCTGGCCGGGTTATGGCTGGGTGCCTGTGTGGTGCCAAGAATCGTGAATGATGGAAGTGAAGTCAAGTCTTATTTACAGACTAAGGCACCGGATTCAGTGGCTTGCGGAAATAAAAAAGGCCAGTGATCGTTTCACTGGCCTTTTTCGTAGATGGCTCCCCGGGACAGGCTCGAACTGCCGACCTAGTGATTAACAGTCACCCGCTCTACCGACTGAGCTACCGGGGAATCGCGTTTCGCGAAGCCGGGGATAATACGGAACTGCCCCCGGTCGGTCAACCGCATGGAAATCAGCTTTCCAGTGCCCTGGCGATACGCCCCAGCGCGTCTTTCAGCGTGTCCATGCCGGTGGCGAAGGACAGGCGCAGGTAACCCGGTGCGCCAAAGGCGGAACCCGGCACCAGCGCCACCCCGGCTTTGTTCAGCAGGTGTTCCGCCAGTTCGACGTCATCGTTGATCCCGTCCAGCCGTTCAATCACGCTGCTGAGGTCGGGGAAAGCGTAGAAGGTGCCGTCCGCCTCGGCTCAGCGCACGCCATCCAGCGCATTCAGTGCCGCAACCACATAGTCGTGTCGCTCTTGGAACGCAGCCAGCATGGGGGCGATACAGGACGGGTAGCCATCCAGGGCTTCCCGGGCTGCGGCCTGTGAGACGGCCGCCGGGTTCGAGGTGCTCTGCGACTGGATCTTCTTCATCGCCTGGATCAGTGGTTTCGGGCCGCCGGCATAGCCGATGCGCCAGCCGGTCATGGCATAGGC
>NZ_JBTTIO010000008.1:0-27453 GCF_058323355.1 Thiogranum sp. | reverse complement strand
GAGTCCCGCACAACCGGGGCAAGGCCGGCGAGCCGTTTCTCCAGGAAATATTCGAACAGGCGCTGCACGTCCGGATCGATTCGCTGCTGGCGGGTCTCGATTTCCTCAACACTCATTGTGTCGCGTTGTTCAAAACCTGTTTCAGTGGCGAACAGGCGGACATTTCCCAGGCAGTCTGCGGTGAAAGCCGCATCAACCGGCGGCAGGGGTTCCCAGAGTTCCATGCCGCGAAGAAAGCCGTGGCACCATTCATCCACAATGGTGTGAGTCGTGCCATCGATTTCACGAAAAAGAAACAGCGCTTCGTATTCGCCCGCGTTCATGGTCTGCATGACGGCGTCATACAGGGTGAAGGCAGCCCGGGAGAATATCTGGATTTCATCCTGGTCTTTCCATACAGGCATATTTTCCTCAGCCCCCCAGATGGCCGGCATCCATTGGGAGGGAAGTACCATATTCGGTGCGCAGGCGAGTGAAGCAAAGAATCCGTCCAGTTCCGAGACATCGAGAACCGATTCGTCATTCCCGTAGCGTTCCAGAAAATAATCAATGATCTGGTAAATGTCGTCGGCGTCAGGTATCTCGCTGCTCGGTGCCGTGCAGTCGATATCGTTTTCATCGAAGTATTTCTGCAGTTCCTGTTGCTCCAGTTCGTTGTAGTTGGGCTTTGGGGTGCGGCGCTCACTACGCAGCCCCAGTTCAATTTCTACTGCTTCCAGGTCACCGTTGCAGGTGATGTCGACACAATGCCAGGCGAACAGCTCGCGGATATCGTCAATGGCTTCACGTGCCTCCAGGTCAATCAGACGGCCGACGGCCAGGGCATTCAGCACGCGGGCATGCCTGTCGGGTTTGTGAATATACTCGCGGAGACGGCGGATGACTTCGCTGCGTTGATCCGGGTTGTGCTTGACGACCTCGTACAGTCCGTCCATGGCCATGATGCGTGCAAATTCATCGTGTTGGGGTTCGTTCAGGTAACGTGCCAGCGCCGGGATCGCCGGTGCGCCAATCATACCCATAACCCGTGACAGCTCGTCGAGCGCCCAGTCATCGTGACAAAGTTGCTCAAAGCGGGCGAGCAGGGGCTCAACCGTTTTTACACTGCCAATTTGCCCCAGTGCACGCCAGGCGTGTACAGGCGCCCAGGCTTCGTCGGACTCGTCACTGGCCTGGTAGAGTGAGTCATCTCCAATGATTTCAAGTAAAGCCGCCGTGTCGGATGGGTTGAATCCGAAACCGGTATAGTCTCTCCATTCCTCGTGGTTTCTCACTTCGCCGAGTTCAAACAGGATGTCGGTTTTGTTTGTCATGTGTTTTCCCGCAGGACGTATCTGAGTGGTCGCGCCAGTATATCAGTAACACAATATATAGTGTTTTTCTGTTTGGCGAACCTGTCCAGTACAAGTGTCTGGTCAACTCACGTCAGCTGGCAAAATGTCTGGATAACTTGTTGTAATCAATGGTCAATAATATTGCCGTAAACTGTCGATTTGTGACTTGACAGGACCCTCGTCGAGCCATAACCTTGTCGTTCATTTGCACAACATCTAGTGGTTGATGTGACGGGTCACCCCAATATATCGGGGTGTCTGTGAGTCATAAAAAAATCACAAATAAAATCAAAAGGAAGGAGTCAGGAGTCGCGATGAAATCAGTCCAGCTGAAGTCTGTTTCGACCGGTGTTGCGGATATTCCCCTGCAGGATGCCTCAATGGATATCTGGGACAAGAAGTACCGGTTAAAACGCAAGGATGGTGTGGCGGTCGATGAAACCATCGATGAGACATACAAACGCGTAGCGCGCGCCCTCGCTGAAGTCGAAGTGACGCCGGAGAAGCAGGATCACTGGTATGAGCAGTTTGTGTGGGCCTTGCGCCACGGTGCGATTCCGGCCGGCCGTATTATTTCCAACGCCGGTGCGCTGGAACACAAGCCTGCGACATCCACCATCAACTGTACCGTGTCCGGCACCATCAAGGACTCGATGAACGATATCCTGGAGCGGGTGCACGAGGCCGGGCTTACGCTCAAGGCTGGCTGCGGAATCGGGTATGAATTTTCCACCCTGCGCCCAAAAGGCGCCTACGTATCCGGCGCCGGCGCCTACACCTCCGGCCCGCTGTCGTTCATGGATATCTACGACAAGATGTGTTTCACCGTGTCGTCGGCCGGTGGCCGCCGTGGTGCGCAGATGGCGACTTTCGATGTCGGTCATCCCGATGTGATGGACTTCGTGCGCGCCAAGCGCGAGGACGGCCGGCTGCGCCAGTTCAATTTGTCGCTGCTGATCACCCGTGAGTTCATGGAAGCCGTAAGCCACGACAGTGACTGGAAGCTGGCGTTCCCGCTGACAAAACAGGAAGTCGAGGACGATAGCCTGAACCTGTACGATACCAGCCAGGTGGTATGGCGCGAATGGCCGACCAGCGAAGGCTACGTCAGCAATGAAAACGGTCTGGTAGCCTGCAAGGTATATCGCACTATCCGTGCGCGCCGGCTGTGGGACATGATCATGGCGTCTACCTACGACTTTGCCGAGCCGGGCTTCATTCTCATCGACAAGGTCAATGAGATGAACAACAACTGGTTCGATGAAACTGTTCGTGCGACCAACCCCTGCGTGACCGCAGATACCCGCTTGCATACCCGGCATGGCATGATCCCGATAGGTGAGCTTTATGCCAGTGGTGAAGCGCTGGAGGTGACTGTAGACCAGCGCGCCCTGGGCGGGAGTAAAGGCGTTTCCAGCCGTCCGGCTGTGCCGGCTTTCATGACGGCAAGGCAGGCGGATGTATACCGTGTCGAGACGGAGGACGGCTATGAAATCAAGGCCACTGAGTGGCATGATTTCTATACGCCCCGTGGCAAGGTAAAACTCAGAGAACTCAAGGCAGGTGATAGCCTGATGGTCCAGTCAGGCAAGGGTCAGTTTGGTGAGCAGGGCAGTGCCGAGTTGGGTATGTTGCTGGGTCTGGTGACCGGTGATGGCCATTTCACCAATCGCGGTCGTGGCAAAGAGGCGGCTATTGTCAGTTTCTGGGGAGAAGACCGGGTGCTGGCGCCAGTGGTTGCTGCGTATGTTAATACGTTATTTGCTGGCATGGCCAATACACCACGTACCTACCAGGTTGCGCCTGTCGCGGTGCCGGAGCGTCATCATGTCTTTATCCGTTCTGTTATCCTGGCCCGGGTACTGGAGCACTATGGCTTCTCACGCCGCTCCAAACTGCAAGTGCCTGAAGTTATCTGGCGTGGCAGCGAAGCATGTGTTACGGCTTATTTGCGTGCGCTGTTTCAATGTGATGGCACAGTCAATATTTCCAGCAAGAGTGAGAGTTGTTCCGTGCGACTGGCTTCCAGTACCCTGGATCTGCTCAAAGATGTGCAAATGCTGCTCACCAACTATGGTGTATTCTGTCGTATCCGCAAACGGCGTGATGCTGGCCAGCGACTGTTGCCGGATGGTCATGGTGGGCAGAAATATTATGCCTGCCAGGCCGACTATGAATTGATTATCGACGGTGAGTCGCGTGAGCAATTTATGCGCGAGATTGGTTTTCTGCTCGACAACAAGAATGACCGCTATTACGCCTGGGTCGAAGGCAAAGCGCTCAAAAAACACCAGTCCTTTACCAGTAAAATTAAATCTATTACCTATGTGGGGCGTGAGGCGGTCTTTGATACCACACAGGAAGATCACAATACGGTGGTATTCAACGGATTGGTGACGGGGCAATGCGGCGAACAGCCACTTCCACCCTACGGTTCCTGCCTGCTGGGTTCCGTCAACCTGACCAAGTTCGTGCGCGAACCGTTTACCGAGAATGCGCACTTTGACTGGGACGAGTTCCGCAAGGTGGTGTCCATTTTCACGCGCATGCTCGACAACGTGGTGGAGATCAACGGGTTGCCACTGGAGCAACAGCGTGACGAAATTCTGCGCAAGCGTCGTCACGGCATGGGATTCCTCGGGCTGGGCTCGACCAGCACCATGTTGCGTATGAGGTATGGCGAGAAGGACTCGGTCGAGTTTACGGAAAAGGTCAGTCGTGAACTGGCATTGACCGGCTGGCAAACGGCACTGGAACTGGCGGAAGAAAAGGGGCCAGCGCCTATCCTGGAAGAAGAGTTTGAAGTGACGGCTGCGATGTTGCGCAAACGGCCGGAGATGAAGCTCGACGGTTACGAAGTTGGTGACCGCATCAAGGGCAAACTCCTGCACGCACGCTACAGCCGCTACATGCAGCAGGTCAGTGAGATTGCCCCGGAACTGGTAGACCGGCTGGCCGAGAGCGGTGCGCGTTTCACGCACCATTCCTCGATTGCGCCGACCGGCACCATTTCCCTGTCGCTGGCGAATAATGCCAGCAACGGCATCGAGCCGAGCTTTGCCCACCACTATTACCGTAACGTGATACGTGAAGGTCGCAAGACCAAGGAAAAGGTCGAGGTGCTGTCCTTTGAGTTGCTGGCCTATCGCTCGCTGGTCAATCCCCAGGCTGTTCCCGGCAGTGAAGACAAGGCGCAGCAGTTACCCGAGTACTTTATTGCGGCAGACGATGTGACGCCCAGGCAGCACGTCGATATCCAGGCCGCCGCACAAAAATGGGTGGATTCATCAATTTCCAAGACTGCCAACGTGCCAACGGATTACCCCTTCGACGAGTTCAAGGATATCTACCTGTATGCCTACGAACAGGGTCTGAAAGGCTGTACGACATTCCGCTTCAACCCGGAGGCTTTCCAGGGCGTGCTGGTGAAGGAAAAGGATCTGGAAAACACCACCTACCAGTTTACCCTCGACGACGGCAGTACGGTGCAGCTTAAAGGTAACGAGGAAGTTGAATACGACGGAGAGATTCATACCGCCGCCAACCTGTACGATGCCCTGAAAGAAGGCTATTACGGCAAGTTCTAGGCGCAGCGAAGGTGTCAGAGGAGTTATACATATGACCCGAAAAATTGAACAGAAAATTGTGGACTACGAGGTGCTGAAGGACGAGGTGCCGGCCGAGCCGGACGCTGAGGCTGCACCGGTCAAGGAAGAAGACAAGGTTGTTCACCTGCACGAAAAGCTGGAACGTCCGGAAATGCTGCTGGGTTCCACCTACAAGGTGAAGACGCCGCTGACGGAGCACGCGTTGTATATCACCATTAACGACGTGATTCTCAACCAGGGTACGCCGCATGAGCTGCGTCGCCCCTTCGAGATATTCATTAACTCGAAAAACATGGATCACTTCCAGTGGATTGTGGCCTTGACCCGGATTATTTCAGCGGTGTTCCGCAAGGGTGGCGATGTGACTTTCCTGGTGGAAGAATTACGCTCGGTATTCGATCCACGCGGCGGTTATTTCAAGCGAGGCGGCAAGTACATGCCATCGCTGGTGGCTGAGATTGGCGACGCGATCGAATGTCACCTGCGCATGATCGGTATGCTCAAGGATGATGACCTGGATGAGCATCAGAAAAAATTACTGGCGGAAAAACGCGAACAGTTCGAGCAGGCCAACAAGTCCAGCCAGCCGGAGAACAGCGGGGATTTCCCCGAAGGCGCCCGGTTGTGTGTGAAGTGCAATACCAGGGCGGCGATCCAGATGGACGGTTGCCTGACCTGTCTGAACTGCGGTGAGTCGAAATGCGGCTAAGGTTGTAAATGGGGGGAATGTTGCAATGAACCTGTTGGACAAAGATCATCGACTAAGAAAATACATGTTGGCACATCAGGCAATCCCGGGTTACTGGTACACCAATATCCTCGGGCAGTTGCAACAGGTTCGTGTGGTGCTGCACGAGGCGGATGAGCCGAAGCGTGTGGTGCTGGAGAATATCAACGGGAAACGCCAGACTGTCGATATCGATGGCTGGTACAGCCTGGACCTGACCCTGCATTCACCCGGTATCGAACGCCGCCGTACGCGTAACCGGCGTGATTCCGGCAAGCCGTCGTGATCCCGATGCCGGTTTATACACTTTCCGCCTGATGGCGGAAAAAAGTCCTTTCTTTCTGTGTCTGATAACCATTATGTAACCGGGCCGGCGGGGCAGCTTCAGGTGCGGGTAACGGAGCCGGAAGCCAGACCACATGCACTGGCTGTGATTTGCCATCCTCACCCGCTGCACGGCGGTACCCTGGATAACAAGATTGTCCACCAGCTGGCAAAAACATTCGTCGAACTGGATGCGGTCAGCGTGCGTTTTAATTTTCGCGGCGTGGGTGAGAGCGCGGGTAAATACGATGAAGGGCGGGGTGAGAAGGACGACCTGCTGGCTGTCGTTGAATGGACAAAAGCACGCTGGCCGGGGTTGCCGTTGTGGCTGGCGGGGTTTTCCTTTGGTGGCTTCATCGCGCTGGATGCAGCACAGTCATTACAGCCTGACTGGCTGGTGACGGTAGCACCGGCCGTTAACTACTTTCCCGACCAGCCGGTCAGACTCTCGGGTATAAACGGGTTGCTGATCTATGGCGATGCTGACGATATTGTGCCCTGGTCAGCGCTGGCATCGTGGCTGGGGCGACAGGCGCTGTCGCCACAAGCCGTGTGTGTGGAAGGTGCCGGTCATTTTTTCCATGGTCGGCTGAACGTGTTGCGCGACATTGTGTTGCGTGCCGCGCCCTCAGCCTGAGTGTGCTGCGTAGACGGGTTCTGTGTCAGTGGCGGCGTGAGTTCTGTGCAAACCGGAAGACTTCCGATGCGGAACTGAAGGTCTTGGCGATGATCCGTTCATCGATGCTGCATGACCAGTAGGCTGGCAGGTAACCCCCCTTGTATACCGGGTTGGCACTCACGGTGACGCCATTGATTTTCTTTTCAACCTTTGCGTTCATCTTTCACCATTCTTGTTGTTTATTGCCTGTATTGAGCAAGCGATGTGCCACTTGTTGTAATGCCTTGAATTATATAGATGCCCGGCGTGTGACTTTATTCCTTATTGATACACAGGGTAATAAACGTAAAGAAACTCAACACTTCCGGCTGTTCCAGTACCCGGCGAATCTGTTCTAACGGGCTGATTTAATTCGGTTTGTCGTGTTGCTATATTCGGTCGTCCAGAGCGTCAGGAAAACCGACACCGGAGCGGGTCGCCGGCAACGGTGACGCCGGGAGGGGACGGCGGCGTGCAGAAAGGGCATAATCCTCCAATCGCCGGTCCGGCGGCAAAAAAAGTCTTATGTACGAACAACATTTCGGCCTCACAGAACGCCCGTTTTCAATCGCGCCCGATCCGCGTTTTCTCTATATGAGTCAACAGCATCGCGAGGCGCTGGCGCACCTGTTGTATGGTATCGGTGAAGGCGGCGGGTTTGTGCAGCTGACCGGTGAGGTGGGCACAGGCAAGACCACCATCTGCCGCTGCCTGCTGGAACAGGTGCCGGATCATGTCGATGTGGCGTTGATACTCAACCCGCGTGTCAGTGCGATCGAGTTGCTGGCCAGTCTGTGCGATGAGCTGGGTATCGAGTATGCGCGTGACACCAACAGCATCAAGCTGTTGACCGATGTGCTGAATGCTCACCTGCTCGAAACCCATGCCCGTGGTCACCGCACTGTCCTCATTATCGATGAGGCGCAGAATCTTGATGCCGATGCACTGGAGCAGGTGCGCCTGCTCACCAACCTGGAAACCACGCGTGAAAAACTGCTGCAGATTGTACTCATTGGTCAGCCGGAACTGCGCACCTTGCTGGCGCGGGAGGAATTGCGCCAGCTGTCGCAGCGTATCACTGCCCGTTACCACCTGCAGCCGATCCAGCATAGCGAAACAGCCGCTTATATCCGTCACCGACTGCAGGTGTGTGGCGCCAGCGAAACCATCTTCAATGATGCGGCCATCGATATGGTGCAAAAGCTCTCCGGTGGTGTGCCGCGCCTGATCAACGTGATGTGCGACCGTGCCATGCTGGGTGCCTATGTGGAAGGCAAGCGCAAGGTTGATGTGTCGATTGTTATCCGTGCGGCGCGCGAAGTGTTGCCGGAAGAAGGGCTGGATGCGCCGGCCCGCGGTGGATGGTGGCGCTGGCTGGCGGCTGCCGTTGCTGCTGTTTTTATTGCGGCGTTTGTTATCGGTTACTGGCGGGCATCGCCACCGGACGCGGCACTGGCCGGAAATGCGAAGCTTTCAGCCGTACAGCCGGAGCCCGGGTTGCCTGAACCCGGTACGATGGAAAAAGTGGCGGGTGCGATCGCGGTTGATGCCCCCCTGGCCACGGAACTTGAGCAACAACTGGCAGCCGCCAGTGGCGGCGCAGCAGCAAGCGCCTGGTCCGGTCTGTTCGGGCTTTGGGGTATGCAGTCCAGTGCTGTCAGTGATGCCCAGGCCTGCGCCGCTGCCCCGGCGGCCGGCCTGCGTTGTCTGCAGGGGGGTGGCAGCCGCACGGTATTACAGCACTTCGACCGGCCTGCCATTCTGCTACTGGTAGGGCCCGGTGGACGCAGGGTGCCCGTGTTGTTACAGGAAATCCGCGGCAGTCGTGCCCGGTTACAGATTGATGGCCAGCCTGTCGAGGTGCCGGTCGAGACGATGGAGCGTCACTGGTTCGGCGAGTATCGCTTGCTGTGGAAAATGCCACCGGGCGGCAGCGCGGTACTGCGCCCCGGTGATCGCAGTGCCGATGTTCAATGGTTGCGTGAAAAACTCAGGCAGGCTACGGGGCTGACTTCCATCGCACCCGACCCCCTGTTGTTTGACGAAGGACTGAAATCGCTGGTGCAGCAATTCCAGCGCGGCCACGAACTGAGTGCCGACGGTGTTGTCGGTGCCAGGACCTTCATTCATCTGAATAACCTTTCCCGGCAACCGACAGTCCCCCGCCTTGGTGGCGGTGCGGTGTCGTAGATACGCATGTCGTACATACTCGAAGCACTCAAAAAGGCGGAACACGATCGCGAGATCGGGCAGGTTCCACGTATCGACAGTAAGCATGAGCCGGCTGCCACCCGGTTGTCGTCACGCCGGGTCTCGTTACTCATTCTGGTTTTGCTGATTAATGCAGGCCTGTTGCTGGTGTTGTTCTGGCCGGACGGCGCGACAAATGTCGCGCAGCCCGTGGTCGAAGCGCGTGATCATACACCGGTGACCGTGCCGTCCTCGCCAGCGGTGTCGGGCCGCGATCATTCCACCGCGATAGCTGAAATGCGTCAACCCCGGCCGGTCAATAAACCGGTTGTTGACGTTGAGCCGGTTGAAACAGGTCGCGAGGCTCCGTCACCACAGATTACCGCTATTGCGCCACCGCCCGTGCCTGCACCATTGGTCAAGTCCGCACCGCAGAGCGAGAACCTGCCCGTGTGGCCACAGGTTCCGGAGTCTATTTTGCGAAAACTGGGCAGAGGGCTGCGACTGGATGTGCACGTGTACAGCGAGCGTCCCGGGGAACGTTTTGTGCTGATCAACCTGCAGAAATACCGGGAAGGCGAACAATTACAGGAAGGCCCCCTGCTGGACGCCATAACACCTGATGGCATCATCTTGTCATTGCAGGGGCAAAGGTTCCTGGTACAGGCACAGTAACAATGACATTCAGGCAGCCACATTCCATGTTCAAATATTCTCTTCTATCGTGCCTGGCAGCGGCTTTCTGTCTCGCCGGCGTTACGGTGCAGGCGCAAAATCCTGCGCCGCAGCCTTTAACCCACCAGCTGATTATTCAGATGCAGGACGGCGGTATACGTAGAGCGGCCTCGCTCAACCGGGGCGGGGCCGTTGCGGGTGTGGATCTGCCTGACGGGCGGCAGCTTTCCTATGTGCGCTCTCTGCATGATGGCAGCATGGTCGTCCGGCTGCCGGATGGAACCAGTGCCGAAGAACTCGAACGGCTGGTGGCGCAGCTGGGGCAGGACCCTTCTGTGGCGGCCGTGCAGGTCGACAAGCGGCTGCACCCGGCGCTGGTGCCGAGCGATACCCAGTATGTGAAGCAGTGGCATCTGTTTGAAGATACCGCCGGCATCCGTATGCCGGCGGCATGGGATCTGAATACCGGTGCGGCGGGCGTTGTGATCGCCGTACTGGATACAGGCATTCTGGGGCATATTGACCTGGACGCGGCCCGTATCCTGCCCGGTTATGACTTTATTGACGATATCACGACGGCCAATGACGGCGACGGCAGGGATGCTGACCCGTCGGACCCGGGCGATGCCGTACTGGCCAATGAATGTGGTGCGGGTGAACCGCCCGCCAACCAGGACAGTTCATGGCACGGGTTGTCTGTTATCGGGGTGATGGCGGCGACATCGGATAACAGCAGCAATATTGCAGGTATCGATTTTGCTGCACGGATTTTACCCGTACGTGTACTGGGCAAGTGCGGTGGATTTGTGTCCGATATTATCGAAGCGATTCGCTGGGCGGCCGGGTTGCCGGTGCCGGGGGTGCCGGATAATCCCGACCCGGCTGACGTAATCAATCTGAGCCTGGCGGGTGAGGGCGCGTGCACAAAGCAGGAGCAGGCAGCGATCAATGATGCGGTGGCTGCTGGCGCAGTTGTGGTTGTGGCGGCCGGCAATGAGGGGCTGGACGTAGCCAATTTCAGCCCGGCCAATTGCGCCAATGTGGTGACCGTGGGCGCTGTGGCGCGTGATGGCAGCATCGCGTCCTATACCAATCGCGGTAACGCAGTGGATCTGGTTGCACCCGGTGGCGACGGGCCTGCCGCGAACGGTTCAGATGACGTGCTGACCCTGTGGAACGAGGGGACCACAACGCCTGCTAACGATGCGCTTGCCTTCATTCAGGGAACCAGCTTTACGACGGCCGAGGTTTCTGCCGTTGCAGCCCTGATGCTGTCAGTAAACGGGGCGCTCGCGCCAGCTACCGTGAAGGACATTCTTTGTACAACGGCCCGGGATTTTGCGGATAGCAGCTGCGACACCAGGCGTTGTGGCGCAGGCATGCTGGATGCAAGTGCGGCACTGGCCGGTGCCGCCGACCCGGCATCGGTGGCAGGTGGTACGGGTTGTGAGACTGTTAGCGACGGAGGTGGCGGCGGGGGTGGCGGCTGTGTGCTGGCGGATGTTCAACGCATTGATCCCTTCCTGCCATGGTTGGCTGCTGTCGCCGTGATTGGTCTGCGGCGGCGCAGCCGCTAGACTACACGTTATGTTACGCGCTATTCAGGATTTTTTTCGCAGTCACATCGATACTGAAGCGACGGGCAGTCATGATGAGCATGGCCTGCGCCTGGCAACGGCTGCCCTGCTGTTCGAGATGCAACGCGCCGATTTCGAAGCGCATGAAGAAGAGCGCAGGGTGCTGGAGCGGGTTTTGCAGAAGACCTTTGCGCTGAGCAAGGAAGAGACCCGCGAGCTGGCCCGGCTTGCCCAGCGGGAATCTGAAGATTCGGTGTCGCTTCACCCGTTTACCCGGCTGATCAATCAACGGTTTTCACCCGAAGAAAAGGTGCGTGTGGTGGAGATGTTGTGGCAGGTTGCTTTTGCCGACGGCCGTATCGATCGCTACGAGGAGGCGCTGGTGCGCAAGATTTCAGAACTGATCTATGTCCCGCACAAGGCTTTTATCCAGGCCCGTCACCGCGTACAGGACGCGCAATAAAAAGGCAGCCGAAGGCTGCCTTTTCTGAATCCTTCCCGTGCTCCGTATCCGGCCGTTGGGTCCGGATACGGAGACGCTTCCCGCGTAATTTTCAGGTAACTACCTGATTACACCATATCTTTCAGACCTTTCAACGGAAGAACCTTGACCACGTTACGCGCCGGTTTGGCCTTGAAGGTCATGGCTTCGCCGGTGAACGGGTTAACGCCCTTGCGTGCCTTGGTGGCAGGTTTGCGGACAACCTTGATCTTCATCAGGCCAGGCACGGTGTAAACCCCCGGGCCATTACGCTTGATGTCGCGCTTGATGAGTGCAGTGAGCGATTCGAAAACGGCGCCAACATCTTTCTTTGTCAGGCCGGTTTTATCTGCAATGTAAGTGAATGTTTCAGCCTTCGTCGTAGGTTTCTTTACCGCCCTGGCAGCAGCCTTTTTCTTGGCGGTTTTCTTGGCAGCTTTTTTCTTTACGGCCATTCAATGTGCTCCTTTGAAAATGTTGGCAGAGAACTAACGGCGCAACCATAGCACAAAGAAAAAAAAGTGAAACCCCTTTTGTGATTTTATGCCTGTTATTCCAGACTCAAATGAAGATGGCATTCATGATGCAGGGAAAATAGCGGGCTTTTGTGTTTGCCGCTTTAGTGGAGATGTCGGGGGGTGTTGCCGGTGTCGGCAGGCGTGTCACGGTCATCCTCGTCAGGGCAGGGTGATGCATGGTGATGTGTCATACGCCAGCCGTTATCGATCAGCTGAAAAACATTGGTGGTGACGACCGGTGACCAGCTGCCTTCATCACCGGCGGCACTGAGGTGTTCATAGAGGATGTGGACAGCAATCAGTGCGTCCTGGGTGCGGCGAACCGCGGAAAGTTTGAACCGCACACGCAGTCCACCTTCAAAAATTTCACGCCAGTTTTGTTCGACGGCGTCATACCCCTGTACCCGGTCCCCCATCGGGTGAATGCATTCGACAAAATCGCGTTTTGCCCAGACAGCCATCATCGCCGCCAGGTCAGCATTGGCGAAGGCTTCATAGAAGGCCTTCTCGGCGGCATCGGGGGTGGGGAACATGGATCCGGGCATGGCAGGGGTTATGGTACCAATCTTCCGGAGCGACGCAATGCATCTGAATTCGTGAGCAATTTCACGATTTTCAGGGACTTCGGCAGGCTAAGTTTTCGCTGTTTTGTGCCGATAGCAGGGGGTGCGCCACGTACATCGTGCAGTGCTGCGTGAAAGCAGGTTTTGGTTTCGGTAACTTCAACGACAGGATGACAGGCAGACCATGGGAGCGGCAAAAAAACTCTTGGACAAGAAGGCGTTAAAGGATCTGGTTCCCCTCAATGCATTGTCAGCAGTACACCTCGACGAAATTTCCCGAAAAGCGGTTATCGAAACCATTCGGTCCGGGCGCTATGTATTCAAGGCGGGCGACCGGGATCAGCAGTCTGTTTATGTGCTGGAAGGCAAGATAGAGCTGATCGATGGCGGCCGTAATGTTGTCGGTTCCATTATTGGCGGTTCTGAAGCGGCACACCACCCGCTGGCTCACAAGCAGCCGCGCCAGCTTTCTGCCCGTGCATCGGGCAGTGTTACGGTTGCGCGCATCGACTCGGGTCTGCTCGATGTATTGCTGACCTGGGATGAATCATCCGGCTACGACGTTGTGGAAATTGGCGCCGAAGAGAATGGTGACTGGATGACGCGCGTCCTCCAGTCGCAGGCATTTCTCCAGCTTCCGCCGTCAAATATTCATCAGTTACTGATGCGTCTTGAATCTGTCGGTGTTCGCGCAGGCGATGTGGTGGTCAGGCAGGACGAGGAGGGTGACTACTTCTACATTGTGAAATCCGGCCGTATGGCTGTCAGTCGCAAGGCTTCAGCGCGTGGCAAGGAAGTCTTGCTGGCGGAACTGGGCGAAGGCGCCTGTTTTGGTGAAGAGGCACTGGTGTCCGGTACGCGCCGGAATGCCACGGTGACCATGCTCACAGACGGCTCGCTCATGCGGCTTTCCAAGGACGATTTCAATGAGTTGTTGCGCGAACCCCTGGTGCACGAACTCGACTATACACAGGCCAGGGCGCTTGTTGACAAGGGTGGCGAGTGGCTGGATGTACGCTTGCCGGGTGAATTCAATAATCAGCACATCAGCGACAGCCGCAATTTTCCGCTGTCGGCGCTGAGGGAACAGGCGGATACCCTGAGCACAGACAAGGCCTATATCGTTTGTTGTGATACCGGCCGTCGCAGTGCTTCGGGGGCTTTTATCCTGAGCCAGCGCGGTCTTGATGTCTATACGCTGAAAAATGGCCTGATGGATGTCCCTGCCGAAGTCATGGCGGGCGAGGGCGACCCGCAGCCAGCGGTTTCGTCGGGTCAGAATGCGGAAATTATCCCCTTCGAGAGCGACAGGGAGAGGCAGGAAAATGAACGCCCGGCGCCGCGCGATGATGCCGGTGATACGCCACACCCGGATACTGAAAAGTTACGCGACAGTGAAGCGGCATGCACTGAATTACAGGCCGAAGCCAGGACGTTACGTCAGCGTATCGATTCACTGGAAGCCGATCTGAGTGACGCGCAAGCCAGGCACAGTGAATTGCTCAAGCAGCTGGAAGCGGCGCAGCAAACCCGCGACGCTGTTGCTGAAAGCGGCGAACAGTTCGAAAAACAGTGCGCACAACTGGCGTCGGAGCTTGAGCAGGTGCGCGAGGATTACCAGCAGCTGGGACAACGTACCAGCGCTGTCGCGGGTGAGCGTGATGCGGCCAATCGGGATCTGGAAAAGGCCCGCGCCGAGCTGCAGGCGTTGCAGGCACAGCTGGATAGTCAGCAGGGCGAAGTCAGCGAACAGGTTGCCGCACTGCAGGCGCAGATAGAGGAGCGGGGGCGTGAGCTGGAAGCCGAAGTCGCCAGCCGCAGCGAGATGGAAAGCGCGCTTTCCGAGGCGCAAAAAGCTGTTTCGGAAGCTGCGGAGCGCGAGGTGGGACTGGTCGGGCAGCTTGAAACACTGGAACAGCAGGCAGACGAACAGCGCCGGCAATTGCAGGACAGTTTTCTGGCCGAGAAGGCAGGTCTTGAACAGCAACTGCAGGTGTTACAGGAACGTATCGGCGAATCCGAACAGCAACTGGCTGTGCAGACAGGCGAGTATGATTCGCTTGCCGAAAAACTGGCGGATATAGAACAACAACTGGCACAGTCGCAGCAAAACGAACATGCGCTGAGCGAATCGCTTGAAGCGGCAAGGCAGCAGATCGACGAAACGGAACAGCGTGTCCGTGACGAGTTGCAGCAGCAACTGGTATCCCGCGAGCGTGAATTCGAGTCTGATCTCGGGAGTGCGCGTGAAGCCATGGCGCGGGCGCAATACGAGGTGGATAACCTCAAGCGTGAGCAACAACGGCTGCTTGATCGTTTGCGCAAGATGGAAAAGGCGCGCGAGTGTGAGCGTCACGACCACGAAGCTGAAATTCACCGCTTGCACAAGGAGATGCAGTCTGCTGTCAACGGTTCGGCGGAGGGACTTGCTGCCGAACTTGAGGCGTTACAGGCGCAGTTGAACGAAAGTGTCCGCTTGCGCGACGATCTTGAAGTCAGTCTGGGGGAACGCAGTGCCCAGCTTGAAGATGTGCAGACGCATGCCGAGCAGCTTGAACAGCAGCTCAAGCTGGCGCAGCAGGGTGCCCGGGAAGCGGAACAGCAGCTGGTGGAGGCCAATCGTCTGGCGAATGAGGAAATGGAAATCCGGCTGAATACCGAACAGGGGATTCAGCAGGGATTGCGCGAGGCACTGGAAGAATCAGAGCGGGAGCGTAACAGTCACCAGGAAGCCATCACCGTTATCAGCCAGGAACTCGAGGAGTTACGCGAAACCTGCCGGCAATCACAGCAGCGACTGGAAGCCGGAGAAGATGCTGCGAATCGTCTGCAAGAGGTGCAGGCACAACTGGATGCGGTTCTGACAGAGCGTGATGAACTGGTTGTCTCGGCTGAGGCCATGAAGCGCGAACTCGATCAGTTACGGGCCGAGGCAGAAGTGCGCCGGGGTCTGGAAGGCATGCTGTCGGATGAGGCGGGCGACCCGGTGGAAACTGAGGTGTTGCAGCAGGCCAGGCAGAATGTCGAGGTGGCTGTACGCCTCCGTGCCCAGGCGGAAGAGCAGGTTGAAAGTCTGCGCCAGGAAGTTGAACAACTGAAGCTGCAGCTGAGTCAGGCTGCCGAAGGGCCGGCGCCTGTCATGGTGGAAGGGGCGATTCCTTCACTGGACGAAAACGACCCCCATGCATCCAGTCCCATGTTGCCGGATACGCCCCGGGTCGAGGAGGACAGTGTCCCCGAATCCGCCGTGTTACTGGATGATGAGATGGTTAGCGCATCCTCCCCTGTTTCTGTGCATGAAGCGCCGAAGTCTGGCCTGATCAAAGGGTTGCTGGCTGGATTGATTGTGGGAATTGCTGCCGGCGCGGGTTTGTTCTGGTGGCAGGCCGGCACAGCTCCGTCAGACCTGCCCCTGCCGGTGTCGGAAGGCAAACGTGCAACCTCGATGATGACGGTAGACGGTGATACTGACAACACACCGAAACAGGTAGCCGCTGAAGTGAAGTCCGATTCAGGGCCTGCTGCAACGGTCGAGCCGGCCGCCCGGGACGAGCCCCTGGCGGCACCCCGGGATAAAGAGAGCGGGCCTGAAGCCTCACAGCCCGCTGTCGACGCAGTACCGGAGGCGCAGAGTGATGCGGTTATCGAGCAGCCGGCCGGGCGCTTCCGGGATCGCCTCAGCGATGGCAGTCCCGCGCCCGCCATGGTGCGTTTCCATGCCGATCATTTTCTGATGGGGAGCAGTGCTGTTTCGCAGGAGTTTGATGAACGTCCGCAGCATGATGTCCGGCTCGCGCCTTTCGCCATAGCCACGCATGAGACTCGCTTCAGCGAGTACGAAGTATTTGCGCGCGCCACAGGTCGGCGTGTGCCCGACAGCATGGGTTGGGGGCGTGCACAACGGCCGGTGATCAATGTCAGCTGGGAGGACGCACAGGCGTATGCGCAGTGGTTGTCTGCGCAGACCGGGCGCCACTATCGCCTGCCCACCGAAGCGGAATGGGAGTTTGTGGCGCGTTCGGGCACAGTGACACGTTTCTGGTGGGGCGATGAAGTGGGTAACAACCAGGCCAATTGTTTTGATTGTGGCAGTGCCGATAGTGGCATTCAGACATCACCTGTTGGTCGTTTTGATGCGAATCCCTGGGGTGTCTACGACATGGCCGGCAATGTGCGCGAATGGGTTGAGGACTGCTATACACCAAATTACAGCCGTGCACCGGCGGATGGTCGTGCGGTTGAAATCGGCGGGTGTACCGAGCGGGTAGTGCGTGGTGGTGCCTACAGCAGCCCGTCTGACCAGCTGCGCAGTGCCAGCCGTGACCGGGTGGATGCGCAAAGCCGTCTGGACAACCTCGGTTTCCGCGTTGTGCGCGAAGACTGATGTAGCGTCTGTTGCGTGCCTTGTATTTGAAATAGTGCGGCTGACTGCCTACCCTGCCAGGCATGGCGAAGTGGTTGAGAATCTGTGAGCTGTCAGCAATCCCCGAGGAAGGCAGTCGGGGCTTCAGTATGACAACGTCAGCCGGTATCAGGGATATTTTTCTGGTGCGAAAAGGCGGTGAAATCCATGCCTACCTCAATCAATGCCCGCACACAGGCGGGCCGCTCGACTGGGTGCCGGACCAGTTCCTGGACCTTGATCGTTGCTGGATACAGTGTGCGACGCATGACGCCCTGTTTCGCATAGAGAGTGGTGAATGCGTTGCAGGCCCCTGTGTGGGGCAGTCACTGACGTCTATCGGAATTTCGCTGCAGGGAAGTGATGTCTGTATGCGTGACGAGCAGACAGGCGAGTGATGCCGCGCGCAGAAATGTCTGTCAGTCTTCGAGTGTTTTGATCAATGCTTCGAGTGACGCGGCAGGAATTGTCCGGGTTTCGGCTTGCGTCTGTATTTCGATCATTGCGAGCTGAAGTTGCGGGTGTTCATCCAGCTGAGGGGTATCACCGGCGCCGGGACTGGATTTACGCACGACACTGTAAGACGGTTCTTCCACAGGGTGTTCCGTTCCGCTTGCCATATCCATGATGTAAGCCATGGTCCACCTCCCTCGATGATGCTGGCTGGTGATCCAGCCTTCATACATGCTATCGGCGCCGGAATACAAACATTGAACCGGATTTTTTCGTGCGCAAATCCAGCTGCTTAGGAGGCTCTACGGATAAAAAAAGACGCCCCGAAGGGCGTCACGTCACGTTGTGAAGGTGTATTGCGTTGTGTCAGGGAAAGGCGGGGATGGTCGGTTCAATGCCGTGCATGTCTGCTTCGGGGTGATGTCGCCTGATCATCCTGGTGACGGCTTCCACGCGGTTTTTGGGAACATCGACCATCATCAGAATTTGTCCTTGTTCGACGGCGTCCTGAAATGCCTTCAACTGGCTGTTGGGGACATCTGTGGCAATCATGCTGGACAGCCAGGCCCCGATCAGTGCGCCTGCCAGTGCACTCACCAGCACTGTCCAGCCACCGAGGGCTACCCCTCCGGGTGGGAAGGCAACGACAACAAGGCCGGCCAGCACGCCCGTCGCACCGCCTACGCTCAGGCCGATTTCAATGCCGTGGATAAAGTCACTGCGCTGAAGCAGGTTCGCCTTCGGCAGATCGTCCAGTGCGATGTCATCTCTTGCCAGGACGTGAATATGGTGGTCATCGATGCGGGCAAGCAGTAACTCATCGACAACCTGCCGCGCACGCGCCACGCTGGGTAAAAGGAAATAGAGTCTGCGTCGCATTTCGCACCTCCTGTCCCTGATCGGGCTGGATTGTTCGTATATGTCGAAAGGTTAGACCGCTGCAACCCGTATAGTTGCGTTTTGAAACAATCAGGCCAGACGCTGGTCCATGCGTTCTATCTGTCTCATCCAGTCTTCAGTTTCCGACCATATATCAATCTCTTGCATGTCTTCCGGTGAAATATCCATGGAACCGCTCCAGTCTTCCGGCGGTTCAACCGGCTGCAGGTGCAGTGTTTCCCAGGTTTCGTGATCGAGTTCCTCGATGGTGCCGTCGTAATACTGGAGTTCCAGTGTCTCGTCATCATCGTCGCGGGCAACGACCTCGAACGCGTCACCTGCAGTGGATTTGTACCAATCGCCGATCCTCGGTGAAGGCTGTAATGTCATGACGGTTTACCTCCTTGCTCAAACTGCTGATACTTGGTGTCCTGTGCGGGTTGTCAGCCGGGAGTGCCTGGTTCGGGTGATTGCCGAACCGGCTGCATCCCTGATTTACTTATATGCCCATAAAAACGGGTTTGCAACGAGAGAAATTTGACGCTGTTCGAGGACAGATTATGCGTGTGAAGATTGTGGTGGTGGATGCCGGGCAGCTGGCAAGGGGTGTCGAATTTCCGCCGCTGGAAATCCCCCAATATGGCTGGGAGGAGTACCCGGGGCTGGATGCCGAAGGTATCCAGGAACGCTGCTGGCGGGCGAATGTCGTAGTGGCACTGTCGTCGGCTATCTCGGGAGAATTACTGGAAAAAATGCATCGTTTGAGTTTACTGGTGACGGCGGGCGAGGCATGCCGGAAGCTCGATCAGTCCGCGGCCCTTGCCCGGGGCGTCGAACTTCTGGCTTTCCCGGATGTGGATTGTGGTGATGCCGACGATGCACAGGATCTGTGCAACCGGATTGTGCAGGCCATCGGCCACTATGTCGCCACGGGCAATGCAAAGGAGGTGAACGCATGAGCTGGTGGGGCAAATTGCTGGGTGGTGCTTTCGGTTTCATGCTGGGTGGCCCGCTGGGTGCGCTGATCGGTGCCGCCTTCGGACACAATTTCGACAAGGGGCTGGGTCGGGTCGCTGAAGACTTTGCACCGGGTGCGCAGGAACGTGTGCAGACGGTGTTTTTTACCACGGTGTTCTCCGTGATGGGCCACCTCGCCAAGGCGGACGGAAAAGTATCGAAAAGTGAGATCGATCTGGCGCGGCAGATCATGCAGCAGTTCAACCTTGATGAGGAACGCCGCAAGATTGCCATCAATCTCTTCAACCAGGGCAAGCAGCCGGACTTTCCGCTTGAAGATGTGTTGCAGCAGTTCCGGCAGGAGTGTCACCGCCGCCGCAACCTGATGCAGATGTTCGTTGAGATTCTGATGCACGCCGCCTATGCCGATGGTGATTTGCATGCCAGCGAACGTCAGGTGCTGGAACAGGTGCGGGTGTCGCTGGGTTTCTCGCAACAGGTGTTTCAGCATATCGAGGCGATGGTGCGCAATGCACGGCACTTTGCCGGAGGCGGTGCAGAAGGTGTATCACCGCGTGATGTTCTGCGCGAGGCCTACGAGATTCTGGGTGTCGACGAAACGGCCAGTGATGCAGAGGTCAAGAAGGCCTATCGTCGGCTGATGAACCAGCACCACCCCGACAAGCTGGTATCAAAGGGACTGCCCGAGGAAATGATCAAGCTGGCGACGGAGAAGAGCCAGGAAATTCGCAGGGCTTACGACACGATCAAAAAAGCCCGCAGTCACCAGGGAGGCTCTGATTAATTCGAAATCGTCATTCCGGCCTGCGGAATGACGAATGAATCAGACCTTTACTGGATAAATCGTCCTCCTGCGGCCACGGCAATCACCACAATACCCAGCAACAGATTGGTTCCCACGATCTGACGAATCTGGTTCAGCTGTTTCCCGGCTTCCGGCCATTGCCCGGTAATCACAGCCTCCTTCAGTCGGCGGAAGGGAACGAAGTACAGGTGCAGGTAGAGCAGAATCATCAACCAGCCGAGCCCCTGCATGATGTGGATATACAAGCCAACGGCGTTCAGGCCACCGAACACCTTGAATGCCATCCAGTAGCCGGTAACCGGTAGCAGGATGACAAATGTCCACACCCACGGGAAGAATCGACTGAAGACCTGTGCCCAGAGTTTCAGGCGCTGTGGCGGTTCAAGTTGCTGCGCGGCAACCGGCCGCAGTACCTGGTGGGCGAAGAACATGCCGCCGACCCAGAGGACGGCGGAAAGGACATGCAGGCTGATGGCGATGCTGTGCAGGTTCATAACGGCTTATGCTTCTTTTTCACAAAATTGGCACGCAGCCAGCCGTAGACGCGTCGCACCAGCGTGTCCTGCATGCCGGTGAAGAAATGATCGGCGCCTTCAATTTCAATCTGTCGGTAATATGCGTTTCCGGCCTGCAATGCAGCTGATCGACGCGCTGCGGTCGTCGACAGTACGCTGTCGAGGTCGCGGCTGCCGTAGATATCCAGTATCGGCAGGGTCAGTTTGCCAAACGACAGGACACTGTTGGTTTTTTCGTCAAGTTCCGAACTGCCGATGCCAATGAACACGACACCTTCCACGCCGGGTTTTTTCTTGTTGGCGAGATACCAGGCAGACATGGTGGCGCCAAGGCTGTGGCCAATGAGGATGACTTTTTTGTTGCCGCGCTTGCGCAGCATGTCGACGGCCGCATCGATGCGCGGTGTTACCTCGTCGAACAGCGGGACATAGTCCTTGAGCGTGGCATCATTGGGCAGCACCGGCATCTGGATAGACAGGGTAGACCAGCCGTGTTCGGCCAGCCCGACGCGCAGTGGGTGGATAACATCGGCCCAGTCCGGGTGAACGCCCATGCCGTGGACGATGATGACGGCGCGCCCGGTTGAATGCCCGCTGGCTTTGGTGAACAACCCCATGAATTGTGTGCCGGCGGCGTCCAGCTCACAGACTTCTCCGTCCATCAGGCTGTCAGTGATCTGCTCGGCCCAGCGTTTTTCCTTGGCCTGGTCCGAGGCAGCTGAGCAGGGTGTTGCCAGTTGCATGAAAAAGGCAAGCAGTGCCAGTAGCTTAAGGAAACCCTGAGGGCTTGCTCCTGCATCATGCCGGCGCAGATCGGCAGCCACAGGTTTCAGTACACGGGATGCCGGCCTGCGCCGGCCTGATGTGAGAAGCGGAGATTTTCTGAGCATGCGATACACCGTAGTACCCCTTCCCGATGCAGGGTTTGATTTGCGTTCCGGCGGCACGGGCTGAAATCGTGTCGCGGTTCCGGTAAAGTGCGCGGTCTTGATTTCCCAGCGCAATAACCTTTACGAGGCCCGGATTATGCCAGATTACAAGATCGCACCGTCTATTTTGTCAGCCGACTTCGCCCGGTTGGGTGAGGAAGTGGATAACGTCCTCAAGTCCGGGGCCGACATTGTTCATTTCGATGTGATGGACAACCATTATGTTCCCAACCTGACCATCGGTCCGCTGGTCTGTGAAGCCCTGCGCAAGCACGGCGTTAGCGCCGAGATCGACGTTCACCTGATGGTCAAGCCGGTGGATCGTATTATCCCGGATTTTGCCAAAGCGGGCGCCAGCTATATCACCTTCCACCCGGAAGCCAGCGAGCATATCGACCGCAGCCTGCAGCTGATCAGGAATGAAGGTTGCAAGGCCGGGCTGGTGTTCAACCCGGCCACACCGCTGGACTACCTGACCTACGTGATGGACAAGGTCGACATGGTGCTGCTGATGTCCGTCAACCCGGGCTTCGGCGGCCAGAGCTTCATCCCGGCCACCCTCGACAAGCTGCGTGAAGCACGCAAGATCATCGATGCCTCTGGCCGTGATATCCGTCTTGAAATTGATGGCGGGGTGAAGGTCGACAACATCCGTGAAATTGCCGAAGCGGGCGCAGATACCTTTGTGGCCGGTTCCGCTATCTTTGGCGCCGCCAGCGACAGTGACGCGAATGTATACAACAGCGTCGTCCAGGCCATGCGCGACGAACTGGCAAAGGCTGGCTGAATGTCGATTCGCAAACCGGAAATGATCCTCATCGATGTGGACGGCACGCTGGTCGACAGCGTGCCGGACCTGGCATTTTGCGTCGATGAAATGATGAAACAGCTGGGTCGCGAGCCCTGGGGTGAAACCCGGGTACGCGACTGGGTGGGTAATGGTGTGGAACGCCTGGTGCGCCGCGCGCTGATCGGGCAACTGGACGGCGAGCCGGATGATGCCGCGTTTGAAAAAGCCTACCCGGTGTTTCTCGACCTGTACGCGGAGAATACGTCGAAACGTTCCGTGCTGTACCCCGGTGTCAAGGAAGGCCTGGATTACCTGCGTGCGGCGGGCTACCCGCTGGGTTGCGTGACCAACAAGGCCGCGCAGTTCACTCTGCCGCTGCTGAAGGATCTGGGAATCTACGACTATTTCGGTATCGTGGTCAGCGGTGACACGCTGGAACACAGGAAACCGCACCCGGCCCCGTTGCTGCACGCGGCGGAATTCTTTAAGGTAAGTCCTGAACGGTCACTGATGGTCGGCGATTCGATCAGTGATGTAAAAGCCGCACGCGCGGCAGGCTTCCAGATTGTCTGCATGCCGTACGGTTATAACCATGGCGAGGACATTCGCGTGGCGGAACCCGACCTTGTTATCGAAACCCTGGCGCAGCTGAAAGGCGAACTCGAACAGGCCGCATGATGATCACCGTAGAGACACGAATGCATGAGCGGGAGGAACGATGGTGGCATTGATCCACTGTCTGTAACTGCCTTCGTGTATCAACAATGTCTCAACGGTGAGAACCATGACTCCTGAACAATTCGAACAACTGGCCAGCGAGGGATACAACCGTATCCCGGTAATGCGCGAGGTGCTGGCCGACCTCGATACCCCTCTAAGTACCTACCTGAAGCTTGCCAGCGGGCCGTATTCCTATTTATTCGAGTCTGTGCAGGGCGGTGAGAAATGGGGGCGCTACTCGATTATCGGTATGCCTTGCAGCACGGTTGTGCGTGTCTACGGCCAGCGTATCGAGGTGCGGACCGAGGGGGAACTGGTCGAGGAAGTCCATCGCGATGATCCGTTGCAGTGGGTCGAGGACTTTCAGCAGCGCTATCGCGCGCCCGATCCTGAAGGTCTGCCTCGCTTTGGCGGTGGGCTGGTGGGGTATTTTGGTTACGACACCGTGCGCTATATCGAGCCGCGGCTGAAGGGGGGTGCCAATCCAGACACGCTGCAGACCCCTGACATCCTGTTGATGGTGTCTGACGAGGTGGTGGTGTTCGACAACCTGGCCGGCAAGCTGCTCATGGTGGTTCACGTCGATACTGCTCACGACGACGCATGGGCTTATGGTCAGCATCGCCTCGATGTGCTGATGACCCGCCTCTGCCAGCCGGTAAAAATCCCCGGCGCCCTGCCGAATCCGTGTGAAGTGTCGGAAGACGATTTTGTTTCCGGTTTCACGCGCGAGGGCTTCGAGTCTGCGGTGGAGCGGGTAAAGGAATACATCGTCGAGGGTGACGCCATGCAGGTAGTGTTGTCGCAACGCTTGTCGATACCCTTCCATGCGCCACCGCTGGATCTGTACCGCGCGCTGCGCGGCCTGAACCCGTCGCCCTACATGTTTTTTCTCGATCTGGATGATTTTCATATCGTCGGTTCGTCGCCGGAAATCCTGGTGCGCCTCGAAGACGATGTGGTTACCGTGCGGCCGATAGCCGGCACGCGTCCACGCGGTGCCACGGAAGCCGAGGACAAGGCGCTGGAGAAAGAGTTACTGGCCGATCCCAAGGAGCTTGCCGAGCACCTGATGCTGATTGACCTGGGACGCAATGATGCCGGCCGCGTTAGCGAGATCGGCAGTATCGAACTGACTGACAAAATGATTATCGAGCGTTACTCACACGTCATGCATATCGTTTCCAACGTTACCGGGCGCATTCGTCCCGGCCTGTCGGCAATCGATGTACTGCGCGCCACTTTCCCGGCCGGCACCGTGAGCGGCGCACCGAAGATTCGTGCCATGGAAATCATCGACGAACTGGAACCGGTCAAGCGCGGCGTGTATGCCGGCGCTGTGGGTTACCTGTCGTGGTCCGGGAACATGGATACCGCCATTGCCATCCGCACTGCCGTGATCAAGGACGAGGTGCTGCACATCCAGGCCGGCGCCGGTATTGTCGCCGACTCGGTGCCGGCCAACGAATGGGCCGAGACCATGAACAAGGGGCGGGCCATTTTCCGCGCGGTGGCGCAGGCGCAGGCCGGGCTGGACGGTAATCACTGCAAGGGGGCGCAGGACTGATGCTGCTGATGATCGACAACTACGACTCCTTCACCTATAACCTGGTGCAGTACTTCGGTGAACTGGGCGCGGACGTGCGCGTGTACCGCAACGACCGGATCAGCGTGCAGGAGATTGAAAAGCTGGCGCCGGAGAAGATTGTGATTTCCCCCGGTCCCTGTACGCCCAACGAGGCGGGTGTGTCGGTGGAAACCATCAAAACCTTTGCCGGGCGTGTTCCGATTCTGGGTGTGTGCCTGGGGCACCAGAGTATTGGCCAGGCGTTTGGCGGCCGCATTGTGCACGCCAGTGAAATCATGCACGGCAAGACATCGATGATTTATCACCGTGATGAAGGTGTGTTCCGTGGCCTGTCAAACCCGCTGGAGGCCACCCGTTATCATTCGCTGGTGATCGAAAAGGACAGCCTGCCGGATTGCCTGGAAGTGACGGCCTGGACCGGCAGCCCCGAGGGTGAAATCGATGAAATCATGGGCGTGCGGCACCGTGAGTTGCCGGTCGAGGGGGTGCAGTTCCACCCCGAGTCGATCCTGACCGAGCACGGCCATGACATGCTGAAAAACTTCCTGGAGGGTTGATGATGGACATGCAGACAGCGATTCGCTGTGTCACTGAACGTCGGGATCTGGGCGCAGATGACATGCACGATGTCATGCAATTGATCATGACCGGTCAGGCCACGCCGGCGCAGATCGGTGGTTTTCTGATCGGGCTGCGCATGAAAGGTGAAACCGTTGACGAGATCGCCGCTGCGGCAAAGGTCATGCGTGAACTGGCGACGCCGGTTCCGGTCAGGGGTGATCACCTGGTTGATACCTGTGGTACTGGTGGTGACGGTGCCTCGACCTTCAATATTTCCACCGCCAGCGCCATGGTGACCGCGGCGGCCGGTGCACAGGTTGCCAAGCACGGTAACCGTTCCGTGTCATCCAGTTGCGGCAGCGCCGATGTGCTGGAAGCCGCAGGCGTCAACCTCGACCTCACGCCGGAGCAGGTTGTGCAATGCGTGGACAGGGTCGGTGTGGGATTCCTGTTCGCCCCCAGACACCACAGCGCCATGAAGCACGCCATTGGCCCGCGCAAGGAAATGGGTGTGCGCACCCTGTTCAACCTGCTCGGCCCGCTCACCAACCCGGCCGGCGCGCCCAACCAGGTGCTCGGTGTGTTCAGCGCCGACTGGATCGAGCCGCTGGCACAGGTGCTGGGTAAACTTGGCAGCCGGCATGTGCTGGTGGTGCACGCCGATGACGGGCTGGATGAGATCAGTATTGGCTCGGCAACGCAGGTCGCGGAGCTGAAAGACGGCAAGGTGAACTGTTACCGTGTCGAACCTTCGCAGTTTGGTATGCAGACAGCCGACGTATCGGCACTGGCCGTGAAGGACGCACAGGAAAGCCTGGCGCTGATCGGGAAGGTGTTTGATAACACACCCGGCCCGGCACGCGATATCGTGGTTCTGAATGCCGGTGCCGCCATTTATGTCGCCGGTCTCGCCGACAGCCTTGCTGACGGCGTGAACAAGGCGCTTGAGAGCATTGCCTCGGGCGCTGCAAAACAGACCTTTGCCCGGCTCATCGAAGTCAGTAATGCCTTCGCGTCGTAATGTGATCTTCTGTAGCTAAAAAAAATCCCGGAATATCCCAAATGTCAGATACCCCCGACATCCTGAAAAAAATCCTCCAGCGCAAAACAGAGGAAATTGCCGAACGCCGTGCACAGGTTCCGTTGCAGCGCTTGCGTGAACAGGTCGCAAGCGCGGATGCGCCAAGGGGGTTTCTGAAGGCATTGCGCCGGCGTGCCGTCGCGGGTGATGCCGCCGTCATTGCCGAGATCAAGAAGGCTTCACCCAGCAAGGGTGTATTGAGAGAACATTTTATCCCCGCAGAGATCGCTGCCAGTTATGAACAGGGCGGGGCAAGTTGCCTGTCGGTACTGACCGATATCGATTTCTTTCAGGGCGCCGACGCCTACCTGCAACAGGCGCGTGCAGCCTGCCAGTTGCCGGTGCTGCGCAAGGACTTCGTGATCGATCCCTGGCAGGTGTGGGAAGCCCGGGTGCTGGGCGCAGACTGTATCCTGCTGATCGTTGCGGCCCTTGACGATACGGCTTTACGTGAGTTGCTGGAGCTGGCGGGTGAACTCGGTATGGACGCCCTGGTGGAAGTCCATGATGCGGAAGAGATGGCGCGCGCACTGGCGACACCCGCACCCTTGATCGGTGTGAATAATCGTAACCTGCGGACCTTTGAAACCAGCCTGGGTACAACCCTGGCACTGAAGCAGGATTTTCCGGAAGACCGTTTACTGGTGACAGAGAGCGGGATTCATACCTCCGACGATGTGCAGCGTATGCACACCGCTGATATACATGCCTTCCTGGTGGGTGAGGCATTTATGACGGCCAAAGACCCCGGCGCCAGATTGCGGGAGCTCTTCTTCTGACGGGGGTGGTGGAGTGTTGGCTGGTTGTCTCTCCTTCACCCCACGGTTTGCTGCGATGCTCGGCTGCACCACGGGTTGAAGGAAAGGCAACCAGCCAACACAGGAACCTTTCGTAGTAGCTGAATAGTAGGTTTGGGGTCAGAGTAAATAGGTTTGGGGTCAGAGTAAAAACTTGTGGTTAACGATATATGTACAAAGTGGTTTTTACTCTGACCCCAAATATATGTTCTGGAGCCCGGTCTTCGCGGAATGACAGGTAAGGGGCTAACGCGCGCCGAACACCACCATGGTCTTGCCCTTGGCCGTAATCAGCCCCTG
>NZ_JBTTIO010000079.1:0-9122 GCF_058323355.1 Thiogranum sp. | reverse complement strand
ACCAGACCGAGTACGCTGGTTATGAGGTAGGCAACCGAGGCAATGCCATGCATCGCGGCAAATGCCTCGCTACCAGCCAGTCCTTCAACGCGCATCGCTGCCACCTGGGGTGCCAGGATAAACTGGCCTGCGGCTGTGAGCGCCAGCATAAGTATTAGCACGACAGCGCGCAGGTTCAGGCGGTTGCCGGAGTGACGAATCTGGTTGAAGAGTAACAGCAGGCTGCCACAGGCCAGGCCGACCCAGGCGATAATATTGAACATGACGCCGGCCAGGGTACCGGCCAGCGTACGATCTTCCAGTGTGGCAAACAGGGCCGGGGCGACCATGTAACCGATAGCCCACAGGCCGCCGACCCATAGCGTCAGCAGGATGCGTTCGCCGGCGTGTAATCGGGCAGGCGCCACAGGTTTGATCAGGCCGTCATACCGGCGAGGCCGGTATCCATAGGCTCCGGCGAGCTGGATTCCGGCCTGCGCCGGTATGACAGGCATTATTCATGACAGGCAGTACTCATGGTATTCGTTATTCATAACGAACTTCGACGATCTCGAAAGACTTCTCACCGCCGGGCGTGACCACGGCAACCTCGTCGCCTTCGAACTTTCCGATCAGTGCACGCGCAATCGGCGAACTGAATGAGATACGCCCCTCCTTGATGTCCGCCTCGTCTTCACCGACGATCTGGTAGGTCACTTCCCCGCCACTGTCCAGGTCTTCAATCACCACTGTGGCGCCAAACACGACCTTGCCGCCGGCATCCAGCTCTGCCACATCGATGATATTGGCATGGGACAACTTGCCTTCGATTTCCTTGATGCGTCCCTCGGCGAAACTCTGCTGTTCGCGCGCGGCATGGTACTCGGCATTTTCTTTCAGGTCGCCGTGTGCACGTGCTTCGGCAATGGCCGCAATAATGCGTGGGCGGTCTACGGTCTTGAGGCGCTGCAACTCTTCGCGCAGCTTCTCCGCGCCTTTTTTGGTGAGTGGAATCTTGTTCATGCCACGAACTCCTGGTGCAGGTCCTGCAACCGTTCAACAATCGGTGAATCAATACAGGTCAATGCGAGACTGGTCGCGTAGGCATGTGCAATTGTGGTGCTGTACGGCACCTTGTGCTGCAACGCCGCCCCGCGAATCGTATACGAATCGGCAATCGCCTGCTTGCCCTCGGTGGTGTTTACAATCAGGTCGATTTGCTCGTTCTTGATCATATCTACTATGTGTGGTCGTCCTTCCATGACCTTGTTGACCACTTCGCAGCGCGTGCCTGCGGCGCTGATCGCACTGGCGGTACCCCGTGTGGCAACCACGTTAAAACCCTGCTTGACCAGCTCGGCAGCCACCTGCACAGCATCATCCTTGTCGGCTTCGCGGACACTGATGAACACCTTGCCACCCGCCCGCGGCAGCAGTTCACCGGCCGCAATCTGCGCCTTGGCAAAGGCCTCGCCAAAACTGCGGCCGACACCCATGACTTCGCCGGTTGACTTCATCTCCGGTCCAAGCAAGGGATCAACACCGGGGAATTTCACAAACGGGAACACCGCTTCCTTGACCGAGAAATAGGACGGGATGCGTTCTTCGGTCATACCCTGTTCAATCAGCGAACGTCCGGCCATGCAGCACGCAGCAATCTTGGCCAGTGGAAGTCCCGTTGCCTTGGAGACGAACGGCACGGTACGCGAGGCGCGAGGATTCACTTCCAGCACATAGACATCGTCACCCTGGATGGCAAACTGGGCATTCATCAGGCCAACGACGTTCAGCGCTCTCGCCATGGTGCGCATCTGCTCGCGCATGACATCCTGGATTTCCTTGCTCAGGCTGTAGGCCGGCAATGAGCAGGCCGAGTCACCGGAATGCACGCCAGCCTGCTCGATATGCTGCATGATGCCGCCGATCAGAACATTCTCACCATCGCTGACAGCGTCGACATCGACCTCGATGGCATCATTGAGGAAACGATCCAGCAGCACCGGCGATTCATTTGACACACTGACCGCCACAGCCATGTAATTACGCAGATCGTCTTCGTTATAAACGATTTCCATGGCACGTCCGCCGAGGACGTAGGAGGGCCGCACCACCAGCGGGTAACCGACCTCATCGGCCAGCGCCAGTGCCGCGTCAATACTGCGCGCGGTACGGTTCGGCGGCTGCAGCAAACCGTTCTCCCTGATCAGCTGCTGGAAACGTTCACGGTCTTCGGCCAGGTCGATACTGTCCGGTGTGGTGCCGATAATCGGCGCACCGGCTTCTTCCAGGGCACGCGCCAGCTTCAGTGGTGTCTGTCCGCCGTACTGAACGATCAACCCTTTCGGCTGTTCCTTGTGAACAATCTCCAGTACATCTTCCAGCGTCAACGGCTCGAAGTAGAGACGGTCCGAGGTGTCGTAATCGGTAGACACCGTTTCCGGGTTACAGTTGACCATGATGGTTTCATAACCATCCTCGCGCATCGCCAGCGCGGCGTGCACACAGCAATAGTCGAACTCGATCCCCTGGCCGATACGGTTCGGACCACCACCCAGCACCATGATCTTTTCGCTGCGGGTCGGTTCCGCCTCGCACTCTTCTTCATAAGTCGAATACAGGTATGCGGTACTGGTAGCAAACTCGGCAGCGCAGGTATCGACCCGCTTGTACACGGGGCGCACCTCGAACTCATGGCGCAGTTTGCGGAACGCTGACTCGTCGATACCCAGCAGGCTTGCCAGGCGGTGGTCGGAAAAGCCCTTGCGTTTCAGCTTGCGCACCCGTTCACGATTGAGCGCACCAACACCCTGCTCACGCACTTCGGCTTCGATCTGCAACAACTCCTCGATCTGCACCAGGAACCAGGGATCGATTTTTGTCAGGTCGTGGATTTCCTCCAGCGACAGGCCGGCACGGAAGGCATCACCGAGATACAGCACGCGGTCGGCACTGGCATCGCGCAGTTCGCGGCGGATAGTATCCAGTGCATTGTCCTGTTCAAGATCGATGTGCTCGTCAAACCCGTAGATACCGGTTTCCAGACCGCGCAACGCTTTCTGCATGGATTCCTGGAAGGTGCGGCCAATGGCCATGACTTCACCGACCGATTTCATCTGCGTGGTCAGGCGGTTTTCCGCGCGCGGGAATTTCTCGAAGGTAAAGCGCGGAATCTTGGTCACCACGTAATCGATCGACGGCTCGAACGAGGCCGGCGTTGCACCACCGGTGATTTCATTCTTCAATTCATCCAGCGTGTACCCGACCGCCAGTTTCGCGGCGATCTTGGCAATCGGGAAACCGGTCGCCTTGGATGCCAGCGCGGAGGACCGTGACACGCGCGGGTTCATCTCGATGATGATCATGCGACCGTTTTCGGGATTGATGGCGAACTGCACGTTGGAGCCACCGGTATCCACGCCGATCTCGCGCAGCACGGCAAGCGACGCGTCGCGCATAATCTGGTATTCCTTGTCGGTCAGTGTCTGCGCGGGCGCCACGGTAATGGAATCACCGGTGTGTATGCCCATCGGGTCGAAGTTCTCGATGGAACAGATAATGATGCAGTTGTCCTTGTGATCGCGCACCACCTCCATCTCATATTCTTTCCAGCCGAGGATGGATTCTTCCACCAGCAGTTCGCTGGTTGGCGAAAGTTCAAGCCCGCGTTCGCAGATTTCGATGAACTCTTCCTTGTTGTAGGCGATACCACCGCCACTGCCACCCATGGTAAAGGACGGCCGGATAACGGTCGGGTAACCGACCTGTGCCTGTACCTGGAAGGCTTCTTCCATGCTGTGCGCGACAGCGGCGCGCGGCATATCGAGACCGATCTTCAGCATCGCCTCGCGGAACTGGTCGCGGTCCTCTGCCTTGTCGATAGCTTCGCGTCTGGCGCCGATCATTTCCACGCCATATTTCTCCAGCACGCCTTCGCGAGCCAGATCCAGGGCACAGTTCAGCGCAGTCTGACCGCCCATGGTTGGCAGCAGCGCGTCCGGGCGCTCCTTTTCAATGATGCGCGCCACGGTTTCCCAGGTGATCGGCTCGATGTAGGTCGCATCCGCCGTGTTCGGGTCGGTCATGATGGTGGCCGGGTTGGAGTTGACCAGGATGACCCGGTAGCCCTCTTCCTTCAGCGCCTTGCAGGCCTGCGCGCCCGAGTAGTCGAATTCACAGGCCTGGCCAATGACAATAGGGCCGGCGCCGATGATGAGGATACTTTTTATGTCGGTTCGTTTTGGCATGCGCCTGCTTTGCTCGGTTTTAAGTTCAGTAATTTGTCATTCCGGCGTATGCCGGAATCCATGACCTCAGCGTATTGGATGCCGGCCTGCGCTGGCATGACGGAAGAGGTTTAACCAGCAGTGCCTCAAGCCGATGCCTGTGCATTGCCATCACGCACCGCATCGATCAATTCAATAAAATGATCGAACAACGGCGCAACATCGTGCGGGCCGGGACTGGCTTCCGGGTGTCCCTGGAAACTGAACGCCGGCTTGTCCGTGCGGTGCACGCCCTGCAACGACTGGTCAAACAGTGAGCGGTGGGTCGCCACGAGACACTCCGGCAGCGTGGCATCATCCACGGCAAACCCGTGGTTCTGGCTGGTAATCATCACCACGCCGCTGTCCAGATCCTGCACCGGGTGGTTGGCGCCGTGGTGACCGAATTTCATTTTCACCGTCTGCGCGCCGCTGGCCAGCGACAATAACTGGTGGCCGAGACAGATACCAAAGATCGGCAGGTCTTCGTGCAGCAGGGTGCGTATCGCCTCGATGGCGTAATCGCACGGTTCCGGGTCACCCGGGCCGTTGGACAGGAACACGCCGTCCGGGTTCAGGTCCAGCACCACCTGCGCCGGGGTCTGTGCCGGCACCACCGTGATACGGCAACCGCGATCCACCAGCATGCGCAGGATGTTGCGCTTGACGCCGAAATCGTAGGCCACCACATGGCGCGGCAGTTTCTCGTCGATGGGATGCGGCGCCTCGGGCAGGCCGCCATCCAGCGTCCAGCTGCCCTGTGCCCACTCGTAGGGCTGGTGGGTGGTAACCTGTTTGGCCAGGTCCATGCCTTTCAGGCCGGGAAAGGCACGCGCGGCCTCGATAGCGGCCTGCTCATCAATCTGTTCGCCGGCCACCAGGCAACCCGCCTGGGCGCCTTTTTCACGCAGGATGCGGGTCAGCCGGCGGGTATCGATATCGGCAATGCCGACCACTTCCTGTTCCTGTAAATAGGCATCCAGCGACTGGCGGCCACGCCAGCTGCTCCAGGTCAGCGGCAGGTCACGGATAATCAGCCCGGCGCACTGAATGCCGGACGATTCCTCGTCTTCCGGGTTCACCCCGACATTGCCGATATGGGGATAGGTCAGCGTCACCAACTGGCGCGCGTAGGAGGGATCCGTGAGGATTTCCTGATAGCCGGTCATCGCGGTGTTGAACACCACTTCACCTGTGCTTTGGCCAGCCGAACCGATCGACCGCCCGCGGAACAGGCTGCCGTCTGCCAGGGCCAGTAAGGCCGATGTAGTCAATGAAACCTCCAGCAGGAGTTGTGCGTTATTGCTGGCTGGTTGCCAGACGACTTCAGGCCGTCAGAATGACAGCATCGGAAGCGGCGAGATTGTACTCGAAGAACTCCGCCCTGCCAAGACGGAATTCCTACCAGCTCTGCCTTAACCCGATAAATATTCCAGAATTTTTCATCTCGATTCGGGGCTGGAAAATTGATCCGACGGGTGCTCCATTACGTCGTAATGTTTCCCCGTCACTCTTGCCCAGGCTCTGACGTTCGTAGAACAGATCGAGTGCAGCCTCCAACCGAGGCGACAATACACGTACCCAGCGCCCCCCGACCCGCCAGCCCCACCTCTCCCCGAGATCCAGCCCGGTCGCTTCAAACCCGGCACCCAAATCAACGTCAACCCCCGGGTTCAGGGTGCGAATTACCCGGCCATCCAGTATCCAGCGATTTTTTTCCCGCCACCAGCTCATCTCCATGCCAGCCTGGAACTTCCACCAACGGTAGGTTTCCTCCAGGCCGGCAACCGTACCGACAGACTGAATGTCGCGGCGCCAATGGCGGTAACCGGGACCGCCGTACAAAGACAAAGCGGGGACTGCAACGGATGGCAGGTGGTAAACCAGCGTAAGCGACACATCCACAATGCGCTCACGGGTGGAGCTGTTTATCAGAACATTTGTCTGGGTTTGCCCGTCGTAATCAACGTCCCCTCCGTAATACGCGGCGCCCAGCCTGATCTCCGCCTGCTTGCCACGAAGCCCTACATCGGCGTCGATGCCGTAAAGCTGACCCGATTCGCGTACCAGGCGTTCATCCTGCTCATCGAACTCCTGCATGTCGAAATTCAGGAGGCCGCCACGAATCGCCAATATCCCCGTGCCATGAGCATCAACACGCGAAGGATATACCAGCAGGAACACCAGAATTAAAGATAGAGCAATGATCAAACCCCTGGACATGGCGCCACACGCAAGCCGTGTGGCGCGCGCAGTCCTACAATGCATTCCAGGTCGTATCAATCGTCGTATCGGTCACACCATCCCCATCTTCATCAACCTCCAGACGTACATTGATCGCATCGATTGCGATCAATGTCACGCGACTGTTGTTAGCGCCGGTAATTGTGGCCTGGCCGCTGAACGGATCGTTATTACCAGTACCCTGAAACGGCGTGTCAGTAACAATAGTGGCCTGGCCGCCCATGGCCGGGCTGCTGACGGTTGCAGTGACATCGAGCGAGTAGGCGCCTGTTCCGATATCCTCAGTGGTATCGAGCTGGAAGCCGGTGACCGTCGCGGTAACACCACCTGCCGTATACTGGATACTGCTTCCGCTCAGGGAGCCGACGAATATCACACCGTCCGTGGTGGACTCGGCAAAGGTCGTACTACCGCTCACTGTTACGCTCTCACCATTTTCCACTGTAACCAGGTTACTCATCTGCATGGTAAACTGCAGGGTATAGGGGAAGCTTGTGATGTCGCCGGAAACGACAAGGCCATTAAGAGAGATACTGCCATTAAGAACCACACCGGCTTCATTACAGTTACTGAATGTGAGACTCATGGTGTCGCCCGTAGAGATGTCGCTGTTGTTATCTACGTCGTCCAGTGTAAAGCTGAAACCACCTCCCCCTGTACAAACATCGCTGCCGGATACCACAACCCCGGTAACAAAGGAAAACTGACCGCCGGCTATTAACGGCTGGGCAGCCCCGAGCACTGACACAAGCGCATCACTGATATCCACTCTACCGCCAGTCTGAGTCACCGCACCCGTGAGTACGCCACCGCCCGATCCCGCACTATCCAGACCGACGGTGCTATCATATGCGACACCCGAGACCTGAGGCGCATTGGCTGCGCTGATCGCCACAGGCGCACTGGCCGCAGCCGGGTTACCACTGCTTCCGCTGCCACCCCCGCCGCATCCGGCAAGCGCAATTGCCGAAGTGAATAAAATTCCCGCAACTTTCCATGCTGTATAATCTGACATATCATCCTCCAAATATATTATTGATTGAACAACCCCAAGTACATCCTACACAACCGACCTCCAAGACACATTACACACGCCATTTTACTGCTTATTCACGGCAACCGCGACTGGATGACTGGAAAAAACAATAGAAGAGTTCCTGTTATTGCCATTTAATCGCCATTTTGCCTGCGCCGTTGGCGGCGGTGTCGTAGAGCCAACATTCAGTGCGTAAAAGCTTTATAGGTAACTGGATTAAAGTAGATCACTGGCCTGATCGTCTGCTGTGACGGCGTCACGATATCGCCCAGCTCCAGACGAAATTTCTCTGCAGGGTCAGGCGTGACTACATCAAAAGTAAGACGCAAACATGTCTGGTTGGCGAGGTAGGCTCGTTCGTTCTCTTTTATTATATTCTTGTTCACCACAGATATTGGCTCGCCGGTTATCAGTGTATTGTCTATGTTGGTCGTATAAGCATAGGCGCTAACAGGCCGCTTCCCACACTGCTTACCTTTCGCAGAACCATAAATTCCTGTCGGAGATATAGGCTCATTGTTTTTGTCGAAATACAATCTTGTTCTAGAGGGTGTGAATGCCGCGCCTTCTCCATCGGCCATAAGATAAAGATCGATTTTGAACGGTTTCTTTCCTATATCATCTTTGCCTGCACCGGATTGATCCGACTCCATGTTAAACGTTTCGATCGGAACCATGAAACTGGTGTCATAAACACGCAAGGTCATGACATTTCGTGTGCGTATATCTATCTGGACACCTGATATCGACATGCGGGTCGGCGGAAGCTCTTCCAAAGGACTTAGCTCCCTCCCTGTGAATTCGTTTTCTTGCGATAAAGAGGGGTAGCTTTTCATACTATGATAGGTTGCGCTGCACCCTGATAACAGCAGGCATGCAGACAGAATAATCACCTGTGCAGGTCTTCTGCTACTGATCATCGACATTCCTCACGCCATCCACTATTTGTGGCACACCGAGAGCTACGCCCTGCACGGCAAAGAATGGTGGAATAGTCGTAGCCAAAATGGCTCTGTTTTCAAAAATCGGCGAGACGTTTCTCGCAAGTTGACCGAAACTGCTATCGTGGAACACCGCTCCAGAATTTAGCCCCGGAACAGTCTTTGCGAAGAAAGACAGAATCCCACTTTCACTACTAAAAAATCCCGGATTATTCTTTAGAGCTTCAACTGGAATAGTTGAGACAGGCACGTTAAAGAAATTTGCATTCTTCACTGCCACAATATTGCCCACGGTGGGCGCACCCGGTATAGGTGCATCACAATTTATTTTACTGCAATCAATCAACCCATCCCGTATTGCGATTTTTAGCTCCTCGGTTCTTAGTTTTCCCACTGCCTCCCCCCTGGCCGTCCTGAAAGTCGGCCTGGTTTTCGTCACCCGTGTCACCAACTCACTCGCCGACACCGTCAATGCAGCAAGAATAGCACCCCTTTGGAACGACCCGCCCAGGAACTTGCTCGACGTGCCACCGGCCACGCCATTGCCTGCGATTCGGGTCAAAAATCCACTGCCGCTAAATGCCTTATAGGCTCCTCCCGTCAATGCGCCTGCCAGTCCCAGCCTCAATGATGCGTTCACATCCCCGTCGGTGAGTACCA
>NZ_JBTTIO010000078.1:0-15617 GCF_058323355.1 Thiogranum sp. | reverse complement strand
CGGGTATCGGGATTGCGTTCGCGAATAGATCGGATACAGTCCACAAAATGCGCTGCGCCACCGTCACGCAGGTCGTCGCGGTCTACCGAGGTTACTACTACGTAACGCAGCCCCATGGCTTCGATAGTCTCTGCGAGGTGGCGCGGCTCTTCGGGATCGAGCGGGTCAGGGCGCCCGTGCGCCACATCGCAAAACGGACAGCGTCGCGTGCAAATATCGCCCATGATCATGAAGGTCGCCGTGCCATGGGTAAAACATTCGCCGAGATTCGGGCAGGAGGCCTCTTCGCACACCGTAAACAGGCGTTGTTCGCGCAATACTTTTTTCAAACGTTGCACTTCAGGCCCGGCCGGCGATCTGGCCCGGATCCAGGCCGGTTTACGCATCGGCCGCTCGGTGACTTCAACCTTGATCGGTATGCGCGAGGTCTTGGCTTCACCACGCTGGTGTTTGGACTGTTGCTCAGACATGAATAATCAACTCTATTTGTTCAGGATTTTTGCCGCGCAGCCAGTTCAAGCCGTGCCAGCAAACCGGGCAGCCAGTCCTGCGCTACCCCTTCAACATCGACGCCAACACCAAGGTCACGCAATTGTGTCACTTCCATCCCCGCATAACCGCAGGGATTGATACGCGAGAAGGGTTCCAGGTCCATGTCCACGTTAAAACTCAACCCATGGTAACTGCAGCCCCGTCGCACACGCAGACCGAGTGCGGCAATCTTGGCGCCATCCACATATACGCCCGGTGCATCACGACGCGCACGCGCCGTAATGCCCTGTACGCCCAGCCAGTCGATCACGGACTGCTCAAGCAATTCCACCAGACAACGAATGCCAAGGTTGTGCGCCCGCAGGTCAAGCATCAGATAGGCCACCAGTTGCCCGGGACCGTGGTAGGTCACCTGGCCGCCACGATCCACCTCGACCACCGGGATGTCGCCCGGCGCCAACAGGTGTTCGGGCTTGCCGTTCATTCCCAGTGTGAACACAGGCCGGTGTTCCAGCAGCCAGATCGCATCGTCGGCCGAACCGCTGCGGTTTTCTGTGTGGGCCTGCATCTGCCGCCACACCGGTTCATAATCGCACAGACCGAGGCGGCTAATGTGTATCGACGAGCCAGCATTGGACGCAGAACGTCCATCTGCCGGGTCTGTTACTGAAACCGGTGCCATCACGACGGAAGCCTAGAGCACCATCAACATGTCTTCGCAGGCACTCAGCTCGCGGTACAGGGCGTCCAGCTGCGCCTGGCTGGTGGCACGCACCACAAAGGTTGCGGACAGGTAATTACCCCTGCCGCTGGCCACGATACGCATATTTTCATCTTTAAAATCCGTGTCATGGCGACGGACAATTTCCAGTGCCCGCGCCTCGAAGCCGGATGTGGCCTTGCCCATTGCCTTGATGGGAAAGTCACAGGGGAATTCCAGCAATGTCTGTTTCTGTTCCATGGCGCACATAATAGGGCATGTGCCGACATTTTACCCCGCTGGCTGGTGGGGAATAGTGCCATTCAGGGTGAAATTTCGGTGAACATCTCACGAACCCGACCCTGGAGCGCCGGCACCAGTTCTGCTTCGAACCAGGGGTTACGTCGCAACCACAATTGGTTGCGGGGTGAAGGGTGTGGTGTCGGCAGGATAGCGGGCAGGAACTCGCGCCAGCGGCTCACGGTTTCGGTCACACTGCGACCCGCGACTGGCAAGTGATATTGCTGCGCGTAACGACCTACCAGCAAGGTCAACTCAATATTCGGCAAACAGGCCAGCAGCCGTTGCCGCCATAGCGCTGCACACTCTGAACGGGGCGGCAGGTCACCTGACTTTCCGCGTCCCGGGTAACAGAAGCCCATGGGGATGATGGCAATATGGCACTCATCGTAGAAAAACCCGCGATCCATGTCCAACCAGCGACGTAACCGGTCACCACTGGGATCATTCCAGGGAATGCCGGTTTCGTGCACACGGGTGCCGGGCGCCTGTCCGACGATCAGCAGGCGAGCTGATGTACTGGCCTGTAACACCGGGCGCGGCTCAAACGGAAGCACGCTTTCACAGGCCCGGCAGGCGCGTACTTCGGTCAGCAGCCGGTCAAGCCGGCGTTGCCCTGCCGCGCGGTTGTCAGGCACTTTCTCCATACTCACTGCCGCCTGATCCCGACCGGTCGCAATAGGACTCCAGCCATTCCAGCGCATCGGCTTCCCGGGTGAAAATCCGGGTCGGGTAAGGTGGCTTCTGGAATTTCAGGAAGATGTCCGCCAGCGCGCGGGTAAAAACCGATTTAACAAGAATGGCCATGGCATTGACGACTTCAACAGCGGCTTCACTTGAAGCAAACTGTTTCGCTTCGTACTCGGCTTCTGCAACCGACATGGCGTAAACCAGCAGCGGACCAGGCTCAGCCCTGATTTCCCTGTGCCGCCGGTTCATCTCGCTGAGATCCGTCAGCGTAAGCTGATAATCCTGCGGGAACTCGATGCGCATAATGGCATCGTCGCCCAACCAGATGCGTGGTAGTGGCTGCATGACTATCCCTGAATCCGCTGACCGATAGACGGCACTATACACATAGTACGCGCTGACCCCACATATCCTTCCGCTACGATCACCAGCGAAGAGGTCAGGCTACAAGCTCATTCAGATTGAATATCGGTAACAGGATAGCCAGCACAATCACCAGCACTACCCCCCCCATGAGCAGAATCAGAATCGGCTCGAAAAGCCCCATGACCGCAGAAATCAGGGTTTCGATTTCGCGCTCCTGGTTAATGGCAGCCCGCTCCAGCATTTCTTCCAGCTTGCCGCTGGACTCGCCACTGGCGATAAGGTGCACCGTCATGGGCGGGAAATATCCGCTACTGTCCAGTGCAGCCGAAATACTGGCACCTTCACTTACCTTGCGCGTGGCATCCTCGACAGCTTCGCGCATGGGCAGATTGGACATGACCTCGGCGGCAATGCGCATACCATCCAGCACCGGCACGCCACTGGCTGTCACAATACTGAAAGTGCGTGCAAAGCGTCCGGCATTTATACCACGAGCCAGACGCCCGATGATGGGCAGTTTGAGCAGGGCGTCATGAAAACGGCGCCTCGGGCCTTCCTTGCGCAGCATCCAGTTGAAGGCTGCAACCCCGGCTGCAATCAGCAGCAGCATGATAATGCCATAACTGCGCAAAAAATCACTGACGGCAATCAGGCCGGTCGTCAGTGGCGGCAGATCCTGACCGATGTTTTCAAACACCTGCACCACTTGCGGCACCACGTAGGTCATCAGACCAATGACAACGAATACCGCCACCAGTGTCAGCATGGCCGGGTAGAACAGTGCCAGCTGGATTTTCTGCTGCATCTGCTGGCGATTTTCAGTGTAGTCGGCGAGACGCTCCAGCACCACATCGAGGTGCCCGGACTGCTCACCGGCTGACACTGTGGTGCGATACAGTTCGGGGAAAATGTGGGGGAAATCGCCCAGCCCGGTCGCCAGCGTGTGCCCTTCCATTACCCGTGCGCGCACCGCCAGCAACATACTCTTCAGGCGTGCCTTTTCGTTCTGCTGGGCAGCGGCCTGCAGTGCTTCTTCCAGCGGCAGGCCGGATTTCACCAGTGTCGCCAGTTGCCGGGTAATCAGTGACAGGTCGGTTGCGCTGATGCCGCGCCGCAGACCGCCACCTGGACGCCGGGAAGCTGATTTGCTTTCACGCTGGCTGGCTTCATGAACCTCCAGCGGTGTCAGCCCCTGATCTCGCAACTGCTGGCGTATCTGGCGTGGCGTATCACCTTCCAGGACGCCTTTCTTTTCCTTGCCGCCGCTATCCAGCGCGATGTATTCAAATGCACCCATGGGGTATTATCCGCTCAGCCTTCGCGGCTGACGCGCAGGACTTCCTCGACCGAAGTGGTCCCCGCCAGCACACGCCGCCAGCCATCTTCACGCATGCCGGGAGAATGACGACGCGCCAGTTTCTCCAGCTCCTGCTCGCCGGCGCCATCGTGTATGGCAGTGCGGATGTCATCGTCAATGTCAATCAGCTCATAGATACCGGTTCTTCCCCGATAGCCAAGGTGATTACACTCCGAACAGCCCGTGGGGCGATAAAGCGTTGGCGGGTTCTCCGCGTCCACACCGATCAACTCGCAGTCGGTTGCCGAGGCGGTATAGGACGCCTTGCAGCTGCCACACAGCACGCGCACCAGCCGCTGGGCCAGTACACCAATCAGGCTGGATGACAGCAGGAAGGGCTCGACACCCATATCGCGCAGGCGTGTCACTGCACCAACAGCACTGTTGGTATGCAGGGTGGAAAATACCAGGTGGCCGGTAAGACTGGCCTGTACCGCAATCTCCGCCGTTTCCAGGTCACGAATTTCACCCACCATAACGACATCGGGATCCTGACGCAGAATGGCGCGCAGACCGCGTGCAAAACTCATCTCTACCTTGGTGTTGACCTGCGTCTGGCCAATGCCGTCAAGATAGTATTCGATCGGGTCTTCCACCGTCATGATGTTGCGGCGGTTATCATTCAGACGCTCCAGTGCGGCATACAGTGTGGTGGTCTTGCCGGAACCGGTTGGACCGGTAACCAGCACGATACCGTGAGGACGACGGATCAACTTATCCATCACTCCCCGCGCATCTTCGGCCATACCCAGGTGGGTCAGATCCAGGCGTCCGGCCTGCTTGTCGAGCAAACGCAGCACAACACGCTCACCGTGACCGGATGGCAGGGTGGAAACGCGGACATCGACAGCACGGCCCGCCACCCGCAGGGAAATACGACCATCCTGTGGCAAGCGTTTTTCCGCGATATCGAGCTTTGCCATGACCTTGATGCGCGACACCAGTAAGGGAGCCAGCACACGCTGCGGCTGCAGGACTTCCCGCAACACTCCGTCGACACGGAAACGTACGACTAACCGGTTCTCGAACGGTTCGATATGGATATCAGAGGCATTTTCCTTTACCGCCTCGGTCAACAATGCATTGATCAGGCGGATGATCGGTGCGTCATCCTCACTTTCCAGCAGGTCCTCGGTTTCCGGCAAGGCCTGGGCAACCGTAAACAGATCCAGGTCATCGCCCAGATCCTCCATCATCTGCATGGCTTCGTTGGATCCCTGCTCGTAGGAAGAAGCGAGCAGGGCATCAAACTGTTGTTCGCTGATTTCCTGCAGGCGCAGCGGGCAGCCGACCAACCGGCGTACCTCGATCAGTGCCTGTGGATCAACACCGGGGCGCAACATGACGTCGGCATGATCTTCCGCCAACCCTGACACCAGCACACCGTGGCGTTTGGCAAAACCAAAACCCGGCCGACGGCCGTGCGGGCTATCCGCGACTTCCGCTGCTTCTGTGCTCGTCGTTACGATATCCGTCTCAGCCATCTTGGTCCGGGGCATTTGCATCGGCAGCCGGCTTGTCGCCACCAGGACGCTCAAACGGTGGTGGCAACTCCAGCAGCTCGTTGTATTCCGGTAACCGCGGCATACGCGCACCCGGGATCAACGGTACCTTGTCGCCGTGCAGCTGGAACTGGCGGGCACGCAGCAGGTTGTATTTACCCGCCGTGTAGCGATCAGAATCATTCCCGGTACGCAGTATCACGGGGCGGATGAAGACCATCAGGTTGGCCTTGTCATGGTTGGTCCCCGTCGAACGGAACAAGGCACCCAGTATGGGCAGGTCACCAAGCAGCGGCACTTTCTGTTCGGTTTCCGTCACCCGGTCCTCGATCAGGCCACCCAGCACAATAACCTGGCCATCCTGAATCAGTACCTTGGTCTTTATGGAACGCTTGTCGGTGATGATGTCGCTGGCGGCGGCACTCTGGGATATCGATGAAATTTCCTGCTCGATTTCCATCATAATGGCATCACCCTCATTGATCTGGGGCTTGACCTTGAGCGTGATACCCACATCCTGGCGCTGTATGGTCTGGAAGGGATTGACGGTATTACCCGCACTGGCACCGGCAGTATTCGAAAATGAACCCGTCACAAAAGGCACATTCTGACCGACGACAATTTCCGCCTCTTCGTTGTCCAGTGTCGTGATCGACGGGGTTGACAGGATGTTGGTGTCGGTGTCCGCCGCCAGCGCCTGCAGGACGGCGCCCCACTTGAGCTGCCCACCATCAGTCACATTGCCACCACCGAGGATCAGTCCCGCCGAAACTCCCGGCACAGTACCCGTGGCAATCCCGTTAATGATCGCCGTTGCAGGAATACCGCCGGTGTTATCAAAATTGCTCCCGCCAACCGGCGTACCTGTACTGCCGGTGCCATCGAATGCCCATTGCACACCCAGCTCACGCGCCTTCTTCTCGCTCACTTCCGCAATGATCGCATCGACCAGTACCTGTGAGCGGCGGATATCCAGTTGCCGGATCACCGCTTCCAGTGAACGCATCAGCGCCGGTGGAGCCGTGATAACCAGTGCATTGGTTGCCTCGTCCGCCTGAATATCCAGCTCCTTGTCAAGACTGGCAGGGGTGGCAGGCTTGCCTTTTACCTTCACCCCCTGAACCTTGCCGACACCACGCAGTGTCTCAACAAGGTCAGCCGCCTTGGCGTACTTCAGGTAAATCACCTTGGTATTCCCACCGCGTTCCAGCGGTGTATCCAGGTGAGAAATAATAGCGCGCAACCGCAGGCGACTGGAGCGATCCCCGCCCAGCAATACACTGTTGGTACGCTCATCCGCCACCAGGGTCCGGGCAGAAGTCTGCGCGCCCTTGGCCTGACCCGGCCCGCTGCGACTGATCGCATTCAGCACCCGCACCACTTCCGTGGCCGAAGCATATTCCAGACGGATAACCTCGATTTCGCTGTCGCTGACCTTGTCGATACGTCGAATGATGTTGACCAGCCGTGCAACATTTTCGGCGCGGTCTGAAATAATCAGCACATTGGTGGTCGGATAGGCCGCCAGGTGTCCCTGCTGCGGGACCAGTGGGCGCAATATCGGCACCAGCTGTGCCGAGGCCACATTATCCACCTGGATCACTCGTGTCACCATTTCATCACCACGCCCCGGTGCGCTGTCAGTCGCATTCGGGATACTGTCCTGCTTGGCACTGACATCAGGCACGATCTTGATCACCTGCCCGCTCGGAACCGCGGCAAACCCGTGCACTTTAAGGATGGAAAGAAACACCTGGTAAACCTCATCGCTGTCCATCGCACGCGAGGAAATCACTGTCACCTTGCCCTTGACGCGCGGATCAACGATAAAGTTCTTTCCGGTCACTTCCGCGACAGTAGCGATCAGCGCATTGATATCGGCGCCCTTGAGATTGAGCGTGATGGTCTGTGCAAATAACGGCGCCACACCTAACAGGCACAGTGCCAGCACGACATTACGCCATCCTTTTTTTCTGATTGTCAGCCGATCCACTAGGTTTCTGCTCCTGCTACCGGACCGATGCCGGCAAGGTCAAATTAAGTGATATTTCCTGGCCACCGCGCAACAGGGTGACATCTACGGAATCACCTTTCCCCAGCGCCTGCATGGCTTTCATGCCTTTCGCTGGAGCATCGATCTTCACGCCATTGATCGAGGTCACGATATCACCCGGCTTCAACCCCAGCTCCCTGAGTGCACCGCGCTGTTTACCTGGCTGCAGGCGGAAACCGACAAATTTGCCGTTCTGCCGCGCCGGTGTCGCACGCACATAGTTCAGGAACGACGCCGGGTTCTGTTTGATTTCGTTGCGGTACTTGTTGAATGCCGATGCCCGCGACCTGTCACTGCTGCTGCCAGAGCGTGTCGCAGCACGGTGGCTGACCGATTGTACGCCTGATTTATTACGCTTCCTGGGCAGCTTTAACGTTTCGAAGCGCCCGTTGCGCTCAAGAATGATCCGGTCTGGATAGATCTCGGATAGTTTTGCACCACCTGGCAGGGGGTCTCCGATCCCGTAGGTATCTTCCTTGCCTTTCGGGTCGGCAATAATCGCCCAGCCGGAGGATGCTTCATTACTCGCGAATACACCCTTCAGGGTCAATCTGAGCCGTGTTTCCGGCGCGCTGAGCGGTACGACTTTTTTCGTCGTGGTCTGCCCGGCTTCGCCGAACAGGTGCCAGCCAGCCAGCTCCTTCTCATTAAAAGCGCTCGATTTCCGCTGTACCGGCTGAAGATCGGGGGCCACCGCCACAGCGTGCTCAAACGACGGTGACGGCAGCAGTAACCAGCTCAGTCCCGCGAGCTGCCAGGCCAGCCAGACTATCAATAACCCATTGATAATATTTACAAACAGAGAAATATGGCCCGCGCGAAACGGGTGCCGAAACACGTGTTGTGGAAGTGCAAGACTTACCATGGGTTTATAGCTTCACAATATCCCTGAACAATTAACCGCGGCCAGATGGTAAAGAACTTAAACGATCGTTGCTAATGTCTTAATTTTCTCGGAGTTTCTGATTCTAGCCCATTTTCGACATAAATAACCGCAATCCAGTTCAATACTACAACCTCCGCACCGTGTTCAGGAAGCAGAACGCCGCCGACCGCCGCTCCTTCCGGATGATCCACGACCATCACGCCCGCCCCGTTGACCGCGCCCGGGCAGGGGCTTTCGTTGCGGTCGTTTTACCGGCGGCAAGGGGGTCGCCAGCATATCGTCCGTCACTTGTTCGACCGGGATACTGTGTTCGATATAGGCCTCGATATCAGGCAGGGAATACACGAAACGCTCACAGGCAAAGCTGATGGCGTCGCCGTCTGCACCCAGCCTGGCCGTTCGACCGATGCGATGTACATAATCTTCCGCTTCCTGCGGCAGGTCATAGTTGAATACATGACTCACATCGGGAATATGCAGCCCGCGCGCCGCCACGTCGGTTGCCACCAGTACTGCCAGCTCGCCGTCCTGGAATTTCTTCAATAGTGTCTGGCGCTTTTTCTGCGGCACATCACCGGACAGTATGGCGGCCTTGTGACCATTGCCCTCAAGATAACTCCACACCTTTTCGGCGTCGCGTTTTGTGTTCACGAAGACAATGGAGCGTGTGGCGTCGATACGTTTCATCAGGCCCAGCAACAGCGGGATCTTCTCGTCATTGGCCGTGTGATACAGCACCTGCCTTACCCGCTCGGCCGTCACCTGTTCGGATTCAACCTGAACCAGCTGCGGACTGTTCATGTGTTCATACGCCAGTTCATTCACGCGATGTGACAGGGTGGCGGAAAACAACAGACCGAGCCGTTTATCAGGTGGCGGGCAACGCCGCAACAGGTAACGCACATCCTTGATAAAGCCCAGATCGAACATGCGATCAGCCTCATCCAGCACAACAACCTGTGCCTTTGAAAGGTCAAATACATGCTGTTTGAAATAGTCGATGATACGGCCCGGTGTACCAATCAGCACATCGACACCTTCGGAAATATACTTGCGCTGGATATCGTAATCCGTTCCGCCGTAGGCAATACCGAGCCGCAGGCCTGTGTGTTGCCCCAGCGCCATGGCATCACGGTGAATCTGTATCGCCAGTTCACGCGTCGGTGCCAGGATAAGCGCGCGTGCCTGCGTCGGTTTACGGCCTTCCGGCGCAGGATTCGCTAACAGGTGATTGAACGTTGCAATCAGGAATGCCGCCGTCTTGCCGGTTCCGGTTTGCGCCTGGCCAGCAACATCCTGGCCCTTCAAGGTCAGTGGCAAGGTTTTTTCCTGTATCGGGGTGCATGCCAAAAAGCCCGCATCCTCAATGCCTTGTGCAAGTTTCTCAGGCAGATCAAAGCTGCTGAACAGGATTTCGCTTAAGTGATTTTCAGTCATAGTGGTGGAGCATAACGAATTTATTCGCGTTTATCCCGGATTTAGACTTGCAATCAAACGCTTTTTGGGCTGAAATTGCCCCAACTGCACAGCGGCTCGTCAGCTTTAACTACCTGAACCCGTGGACTGGCACTTTCCCGCACCGCAGCGAAGACGTCTGAAACAGACCCATTCAAATTCGACACTCCGTTCTATTTTCCGATTGTTAGTATCGTGGTCAGGAGGCCCAAAGCGTGAGCGATAATATCGTTTATTTAACCGACGAATCTTTTCAAAACGAAGTCCTTGATTCACCCAGACCTGTATTAGTGGATTACTGGGCTGAATGGTGCGGACCCTGCAAGATGATTGCACCCATCCTGACTGAAATTGCCGAAGAGTACGAAGGCAAGATCAAGATCGCCAAACTGAACATCGACGACAATCCACAGACGCCCCCCAAATACGGCATCCGTGGCATTCCGACCCTGATGTTGTTCAAGGACGGCAATGTCGAAGCAACCAAGGTCGGCGCACTGTCAAAATCACAGCTGACTGCTTTTATTGATACAAACCTGTAGCGCCCTGCTGAACCGCAGCGCAGTAAACCGTACCGGAGATTATTACCGACCAGGGCTTGAACCACCCCGACAACATTACTGCAACAGTAATGTGCCGCTAACCGCCACTGCCTTTCTTTCAGCGGCGCCTTTTCTGCAACCTGACACGACTAAAAATGCTTATGAATCTAACAGAACTCAAACAAAAACCTGCTTCCGAACTCATCAAGATTGCCCAGGGCATGGGCATCGAGGGCACGCGTTCACGCAAACAGGACGTCATCTTCTCGATCCTCAAATCGCACGCCAAGAGCGGGGAGGATATCTTTGGTGATGGTGTACTGGAAATACTCCAGGACGGTTTCGGCTTCCTGCGTTCGGCGGACAGTTCCTACCTCGCCGGCCCGGACGATATTTATGTTTCCCCCAGCCAGATTCGCCGCTTTGGTCTGCGTACCGGCGACACGGTATCCGGGAAAATCCGGCCACCGAAAGAAGGTGAGCGTTATTTCGCGCTGCTGAAAGTCAACGAAATCAACTACGAGAAGCCCGAGAACGCCAAGGGCAAGGTACTGTTCGAAAACCTCACACCACTGCACCCGAACAAGCGTCTGAAACTGGAGTTGGGCAACGGCAGCACGGAAGACATTACCGCGCGCGTCATCGACCTGGCCGCCCCCATCGGCAAGGGCCAGCGCGGCTTGATCGTCTCGCCACCGAAAGCCGGCAAAACCATGTTGCTGCAGAACATTGCACAGTCCATCACAACCAATCATCCCGAGTGCTACATGATCGTATTACTGATCGACGAGCGCCCGGAAGAAGTGACGGAAATGGCGCGCTCGGTACGCGGCGAAGTCGTGTCTTCCACATTCGACGAACCGGCCAGCCGCCACGTACAGGTCGCGGAAATGGTGATCGAGAAAGCCAAGCGACTGGTCGAACACAAGCGTGACGTGGTCATCCTGCTGGATTCCATCACCCGACTGGGACGCGCCTACAACACGGTTGTACCGTCTTCCGGCAAGGTTCTGACCGGCGGTGTCGATGCCAACGCCCTGCACAGGCCAAAACGGTTCTTCGGTGCGGCACGTAACATTGAGGAAGGTGGCTCACTGACCATCATCGCAACCGCCCTGGTGGAAACCGGCTCGCGTATGGATGATGTGATCTACGAGGAATTCAAGGGCACCGGCAACATGGAAATCCACCTCGACCGCAAGATTGCCGAGAAGCGTGTCTACCCGGCCATCAATATCAACCGTTCCGGTACACGTCGCGAAGAATTGCTGACCAGGCCGGACGAATTACAGAAGATATGGATCCTGCGCAAACTGCTTCATCCAATGGATGAACTGGCCGCAATGGAGTTCCTGCTCGACCGCCTGAAAGCGGTCAAGACCAATGATGAGTTCTTTGACTCGATGAAGCGCTAGCCTGGGCATTTAATCCATCCAGCGATTCTTCAACCGCACGTAGTGATCGGCTGAATACCCCAGAAACACCTTTTCCTTTTCCGTCAGCTCACGCTGGCGGCGTGCCGGTGAGCCCACGTACAGGTAACCGCCTTCCAGCTCCTTGCCCGGTGTAACCAGTGCGCCCGCCCCCACCATGGCACCGGCACGAATCACCGCGCCATCCAGTACCACGGCACCCATACCGATCAGGCAGCGGTCTTCCACGGTACAGGCATGCAGTACAACCTTGTGCCCGACCGTCACTTCGTCACCAATAATCAGCGGCTGACCACCCGGCGCGTAATCGCTGTCGTGGGTAACATGCAACACGGAACCGTCCTGGATATTGGTACGCGCACCGATGAGAATAAAGTTTATATCGCCACGTACCACGCTCATGGGCCAGATTGAACTGTCCGCGCCAATCTCGACGCGTCCCGCCACCATCGCCTGCTCATCGATATAGACGCCGGGCTCCAGTTTCGGACTATGACCATCAAAGGTTCGAACCGACACAGGGATCTCCGTTACAACCAGTAAGCCACACCGGTCATTATTCTGGACGTAACGCCCATCAGCGCTTTCACCGGCGCAGGCAGGTCGACACCACCGGCTGCTTTCGCCAGTTCACCATGGTGCGCTTCGTCAATTTTCATCTGTTCCAGCACGGCACGGCTCTTCAGGTCTTTGGGTGATATTTTCTTCAGGTGTTCATCCAGGTGTTCAATGACCTGGCGCTCGGTTTCCGCGACAAAACCGAGGCTCCACTTGTCGCCGGCCAGCCCGGCACTGGCGCCAATGGCGAATGAACCGGCGTACCAGAGCGGGTTGAGATAACTCAGGTGTCCGTCCAGCGCATGCACACGCTTCTCGCACCAGTCGAGATGGTCATTCTCCTCGGCAGCGGCACGTTCCATACGCTCGCGCACCTCGGGCAATTTCGCCGTCAGTGCCTGCCCCTGGTAGAGCGCCTGCGCGGCAACTTCACCGGCGTGGTTCACCCGCATCAGGCGCATGGATTCGGTTTTCTCCGTGTCTACGAGTTCCGCTTCCCCGATACCATCGGCGGGATCGGGGCGTTCGGTGACCAGCGGGCGACCCGCCAATGTGCGCACCGCCTGGTCAAGGTTCATTACCAGACGGTCGAGCGATGTGTAGTGTCGTGTTGTCATAGCAACAGTGTCGGTGATTTACCCGGCAGATTCAACACAGGCACACCCATAAGGCAGAGGACCGGCAGTCACTGCCTGGGCATATTGCGCCCGTAAAAAATCTCCATGATTTCGTGCTCGACCTGGCGGCTGACCCGGCGCTTTTCCACCGCCGTCATGGCCTCGACACCCACACCAAACAGGTAATCATCGAGCGCCAGGTTTTTCAGCCGCATCCGGGTATGGAAAATATTTTCCTGGTACACATTCACATCGACCATCTCGTAACGCTGTTTGGTGTCACGTGACAGGAAATTCTGGATGGAATTGATCTTGTGATCGATAAAGTGCTTGCGACCACGCACATCGCGGGTGAAACCCCGCACCCGGTAATCCAGCGTAACAATGTCCGACTCGAAACTGTGTATCAGGTAGTTCAATGCCTTGAGTGGCGAGATGCGCCCACAGGTCGATACATCGATATCCACCCTGAAGGTACTGATACCGTTGTCTGGATGGCTCTCGGGATAGGTATGCACGGTAACGTGGCTTTTGTCGAGATGCGCGACAACAGCGTCCGGCAAAGGCCCCGGTGACGCCGTATTGGAAACATCCGGCTCCCTGACAGGGTCTTCAGCAATCAGCATAGTGACGCTGGCGCCTTCCGGGTCATAGTTCTGGTGCGCAATATTAAGGATAGTTGCATCGATGATATTACACACGTCCGTCAGGATATGCGTCAGACGCTCGGCATTGTATGCCTCGTCGATGTATTCAATATATTCACGGCGGTCAGCCGCTGAACTGGTATAGCAAATATCGTAGATATTGAAGCTGAGAGTCTTGGTGAGATTATTGAAACCCTGCAACCTGATTTTCTTCATGGCACGGCCAGGCATGGATATTCACCTAACGGTCAGCAATGGGCGGGTGATACATCATTTGCACAATAACCTGCTCCGGGCCAACGCAATAAAAACTGCGTGCGCCGTCACGGTGTGTGCGTGGCTGCGATTTCATCTCGACACCATTGTCCAGCAGAAAGCGGTACCAGTCATCCACATCATCCGGCGTCTTCAGAATAAAACCGATATGGTCCAGTAACTGGCCCTGTTCTGCCGGTACAGTCACGCTGCGGTGCAACGCGAGATTATCATTGCCGGAGGTGAGATATACATTGTCAGGGTCAGGCCTCCATTCCACCTGCATGCCCAGCAGGTCGACATAGAACTGCTCCGCCGCTTCGAGGTCGCGCGCATACAAGGCAATATGCCGCATGCCCGCCGTCGGGTTTGGCCGCTCCATATCAGGCCTCCCGGATTTCGTAGTCGTGAGTAATGGTCGCTGTCTTGCCCAGCATAATCGATGCCGAACAGTATTTCTCCGCCGACAGTGATACGGCGCGTGCAACACGCTTGTCGTCCAGCCCCTTGCCGGTCACGATGAAATGCACGTGGATGGCGCTGAACACCCTGGGGTCTTCTTCAGTTCGTTCGGCTTCCAGCTCGGCCACGCAGTCAGTAACGGGCTGACGCGACTTGTTCAGGATATGCACCACATCGAAGGCCGTGCACCCCCCCATGCCCAGCAACAGCATTTCCATCGGGCGCACGCCCAGGTTACGTCCGCCGTGCTCCGGCGGGCCGTCCATGACCACCGCGTGTCCACTGCCGGACTCGCCGATAAACGTCGCGTCCTGAACCCATTTGATGCGTGCCTGCATGGCGAAAATCCTCGCAAAACTTTCAAAACGTGAAGGTTATCACAGTTCAGCAGATACGCTGCCCGGCGGGACGGCATAGTGTTCAAGGCCGGCACCCCTCCTGCCGAAACAGGTTGTATTCGACCCACTCCCGAACAGGACGGCGGAATTTCGCCCGCCAATGAAAGGTAACCCTATGATCCAGACACTGTTGAAACCCGCTGAAACCACCACCGTTGACCGGTTTCTGGAGAATTGTCACCGTCGCCGCTACCCGGCCAAGAGCGTCATCATCTACGCAGGCGACCAGCCGGATGTGCTCTACTACATCGTCGAGGGCTCGGTCAGCGTGCTGATCGAGGACGAAGACGGCCACGAAATCGTGCTCGCCTACCTGAATCCCGGTGATTTCTTCGGGGAAATGGGCCTGTTCGGCGAAGACAGCGACCGCAGCGCCTGGGTGCGGACCAAAACCCAGTGCGAACTGGCCGAAATCAGCTACAGCCGCTACCGCCAGCTGACCGAAAACGATCCCGGCATCCTGTACATGCTGGCCGGACAGATGGCCAGCCGGCTGCGCCACACCAGCCGCAAGGTCAGCGACTTGGCGTTCCTGGATGTCACCGGCCGCGTCGCACGTACACTGCTGGACCTGTGCAAACAGCCGGACGCGATGACCCACCCGGACGGCATGCAGATCAAGATCACCCGCCAGGAAATCGGGCGTATTGTCGGCTGTTCGCGCGAGATGGTGGGGCGGGTGCTGAAGTCGCTTGAGGAGCAGGGGCTGATTACGGCCAAGGGCAAGACCATGGTGGTGTTCGGCGCGCGTTAGCCCCTTACCCCTCATTCTGTATATTTGGGGTCAGAGTAAAAACTTGTGGTTAACGATATATGGACAAAGTGGTTTTTACTCTGACCCCAAACCTATGACCCCAAACCTACTATTCAGCTACTACGAAAGGTTCCTGTCAGAAGAAGAGCT